>NZ_DBNHFX010000021.1:0-2339 GCF_057137845.1 Sandaracinobacteroides sp.
ACCCAGTCGTGCGAGCCGGGATTTCCTTCTGCGGTCCACCCGGTCAGATCGACCGATGCCGCCATAGCCGGCAACGCCGAGACGGCGGCCAACGCAGCGAGAGCATATTTCAACATGTTGCATTCTCCCCGTTCCGAGGGGGTAACCTCCGCCCCCTCATCCGGGTAAGCGGCAGGATGGCGCGAAAAGGGTCAGAATTATTTTTATCGAATGTCGGGCGAACGTAAATTTTCCGAGAATTTCCGACGGATCGCTTGCCCGGCCGGCCCGCCCGGTTCTAGCCTTGCCGGATGGAGGCGCCGCGCAGGGGCATCGATGAACTGATCCGTCGCTGGCGCAGCGGCGACGAGCAGGCGCGCGACGAACTGATCACGCGGCTGTACCCCGAACTCTGCACCATCGCTTCGGCGCAGATGCGGCGGGAACGCGACGCATCCTTTTCGTCGGGCGATCTGGTCAATGATGCGATCCTGAAGCTGGTGCGGCAGGGTTCGATCGAAGTGTCCGACCGTGCGCACATGATCGCGCTTGCCGCCCGGCTGATGCGCAACATCGTGATCGATCATGCCCGCGCCCGCCGCGTAGGCAAGCGGGCCCATTACAAAGTCGAACTGAACGAAGACATCGATGGCGTGCAACGCATTGACCTGATCCGGCTGGAATCGGCGCTATTGCGGTTGGGAGCGATCGATATGCAATTGGCCGAACTTGTGGAGATGCGGTATTTCGGCGGCATGGGTCTGGGCGACATCGCCCAGGTGACCGGCCTGTCGGTTGCCACGGTAAAGCGGCGCTGGCGCCTGGCGCGGGCGTGGCTGGTCGATGCCGTCGGGCACCCGATCGATGGGAACTGAGAGCAAGGGCGCCGACGAGGTGCTTGCGGTCGAACGGATCGCGCTGGCGCTGTTCGACGATCTGCTGGATGTGCCGGAATCCGCGCGTGAACAATGGATTGCCGAACGCACCGCCGACCCGCGGGTGAAACGGCGGCTGGCAGCCATGCTGGAGGCCGATCGCATTTCCACGCCGGGGGTGTCGCGCGTGTTCGGCACCGGTGCTGCGCCGCTTGCCATCGAACCTGCCGTCGCCGCCGGCCCTGAACGCATCGGCCGATACCGGTTGCTGGGGGTGATCGGGCGGGGCGGCATGGGAACGGTCTATCGTGCGGTGCGCGATGCAGGCGACTTCACCCACGAGGTGGCGATCAAACTGATCAAGCCGGGCCTGTTGTCGGACGTGCTGGTCGGGCGCTTCCTTTCGGAACGGCAGACGCTGGCCGATCTGCAACATGCGAACATCGCGCGCCTGTACGACGGCGGCGCCACCGACGACGGCAGCCCCTATATCGTGATGGAACTGGTGGAAGGCGCGATGCCCGTCGACCGCTGGGCCGATACGCACGCGCTGCCGACAGCCGATCGCGTTGTGCTGGTCGAACAGGCGGCGGGCGCCATCGCCTATGCGCACCAGCGCCTGGTGGTGCACCGCGATGTTACGCCGCTGAACGTGCTGGTAGGAACAGGCGGCGCGCTGAAGCTGATCGATTTCGGCATCGCGCGCCCCGCCGGAACCGAGGCCGCCGCCACCGAGGAAAAACGCCGGACGGCGCCGACGCAGGGCGACATATCGGCGCTTGGCCGCCTGTTGCTGCGGCTGGTTCCGGCGCCCGAACCGGAACTTGCAGCAATCGCCGCCGAGGCGACGGCGGGTCGCTACCCGACGGCCGATGCATTTCGTGATGATCTGCTGGCGTGGCGCAGCGGCATGCCGGTTGCCGCGATGCGCGGCGGCGACGGCTACCGGCTGCGCAAATTCCTGCGGCGGCATCGTGTTCCGTCGGTGCTGGTGGGGGCGGCGCTTGCCGGGCTGCTGGTGGCGATGATCGGGGTCGCCGTCGCCAGCAGGCAGGCGCGCCGTGCCGAAGCCGAAGCCGACGCGCGCTTCAACGAAACCCGGTCGATTGCGAAAGCGATGCTGTTCGACGTGTTCGACAAGGTAAGCCGGGTGTCGGGCGCGACCGAGGCGCGGCAGGCGCTTGCCGACACCTCGATCCGCTATCTCGATGCGCTGGCGGCAATGGGGAACGCCCCCGCCGATGTGCGCATCGAAGCCGGGCGCGGCTATGTCCGGCTGGCCGAAGTGACGGGCGGTGGCCAGTACGCGACGCTTGGCCGCTATGCCGACGCCAACGCACTGCTGGATCGCGCCGCCACACTGCTGGAGCCGGCCTATGCCGCGCGCCCCGACGACAAGGCGGTGGCGCTGGCATTCGCGGCACTGCGGGCCGAACAGGCCGGCACCGACCTTTACAACAACAACCAGCCCGCCCGCGCCCGCGC
>NZ_DBNHFX010000022.1:0-4895 GCF_057137845.1 Sandaracinobacteroides sp.
AGTCGCGCCATGGCCGAAGCGCCCGGCATAGGGCAGCCTGACCGTCCGGCCAGGAAGCCCCGGATGCAGCCCGGCCAGCAGCACCACATCGCGCCCGCGCACCATGGCCATCTGCGCCAGTTGCCGCGCGGCCTCGGCTGCCGCATCGGCCTCGGCCACAAGGGCCGTCTGCTGGCTGGTGTCGGCGGCGTCGCCTGCCCACAGCGCCAGCACCGCCGGGGCCTGCGCCACGGCAAAGCGGTATTGCGTTTTCAGCCATTCGGCGCGGGCGGTCGGCGCGCTCATGGCCAGCCCGCCGTCACGTCGATCGCCGCCAGCGCCGCCAGATCGGCCGCGCCGGCGATGGCCGCCCTCAATTCACGCCCACGTTCGTGGCAGGCGACGATATGCGCCATCGCCGCAAGGCCAAGCGCGATCGTGGCGGGCGCGTCGAGCGCGACGACGCTGTTGTCGGCCAGTGTCCAGTCCAGCGAAAACGGCTGCCCGGCGGCGAGGGCGATCTGCGCTGCCGCCACCGCGCCGTTCAGCCGCATGATGCTGTCGCGGCTGGTGTCGGCGCGGCCCGAAGGTGTTTCGCAGCCGCCGAATTCGGCCGCGTCGCGCGCGGCTTTTGCCCGTTCCCACGCCCGGACGCGGGCGGCCGCCAGCGATTCGACCGGCACGCCGCCAACCAGTTCCAGCGCCAGCCCCGCCCGCACGGCCGCCGAGGCCGCGGCATCGAGCGCGACCACCGCGCCCGCACCCAACGCGGCAAGGGTGGTGTTGTCCTCGCCGGTCGCCACCACCTTGCCATCCGATACAAGGGCAAAGCTGCTCATGCGGCGCTGATTTCCACACTGCCGGAAAATTCACCCGATCCGGTGTTCGCAGTCGAATTGCCGCTGTTTTTCATGGTCCAGAATTTCGCCCGGAACTGCCTGGTGGCGCCGGCGCTGTTCGTCGTCGAGTGGCTGGCCGACACGAAGCCGACATCGGCCAGCCCGTCGCCGTGAATATAAAGCGAGGTAGAGCCGACCGAGGTGGAACCGAAGCCGGGTGCGCCGGCGTCGGTGACATTCTCGATCGAAACGGCGGCCGCCAGCGCCACGGTGCGGTTGCCCAGCCCGTCGTCGACGGCGCGATACTCCATGCCGCCGTGGGCGGATATGGTGGCGCCATCGGCCACGATCAGATCGACCGTGCCCACCACAACCAGCGATCCGGTGGAAGACGGCGCGCCCGCCGCCACGCTGGCGCGGCTGGCGGCTGCGCCATCCTTCGGTGCGGCCACCGCAATCGCCATGTCGATGGTCTTGCCGCCGTGCGCCGCGCGCACGGTGAAACTGGCCGGCAGCGCCGAGAGCGCCGTCAGGGTAAAGCCGCCAGCGCCATCGTTCGATGCCGTGCAGTTCGTCTGCGCGGGCAGCGTGAAGGTGGCGGCGGCCGTGACATCGGTGCTGCCGGCATAGACGATCATCTGCACCGACTGCGGCAGTTCGCCGGGCTTTGCCGTGCCGTCGGCGAACTGCGCCACCGTCATCACCGGGCGCGACGCAGCGATCGAAAGCCCGTCGGCGCCGGCGTCGGCCAGCAACTGCCACTGGGCCGAAGGCGGCGCGTTGCCGGCCGCCGAGACATGGGCGCTCTGGCAGGTATAGGAAGCCCCGCCCAGCGCCACCACGTCGCCCGCCACATAGGCGACGGCCGCCGCCCAGGCGCCGCGATTGACGTTGCGCGTCGCGCCGTCCTCGGGCTTGCCGGCGCCATCCACCTGCGCGCCCCAGTCCACCTTGTCCTGCGTGGCCAGATCGCCAAGGCCGGCGATGTCGGCCGCCAGCAGGATGGTCGCGATTTCGCCCTCGTTGTGCACACGATCGTTGCGGTTATACCCCAGTTGCCGCCGATGCGTCGGCATCACCTGCCCGCGCCGTTCGACGCTGATCAGCGCAGGCCCGCCGAATTCCACCGAAGGCGCGCCGGGGGCCAGCCGCCCCAGCGCGATCTGGCCGGTGGCATCCAGCGCCCAGAATGCGCCCAGCGGGCACAGCAACTGGTCCAGCAGGCCGGCGGTCGAGCGTTCGTCATCGACCAGCAGGCCGCAGGGACCAGGATAAAGCGCATCGAACGCGGCCACCGTGCCGGCGGCAAAGGCAAGGCCGCTGCGCGCCGCCACCAGCGCCCCGGCGATTCCGGCCGCAGTATCGGGGCCGGCGGCCACCAGATCGGCGGTCAGCGGATAGGCGGGCGTCGTCCATGGCCGCACCAGCGTCAGCCCGCCGGCGTCGAGGCACCAGTCGGCCGCGCCGGCGGCGGGCACGTTCGCCTGCAACGCCGCAAGGTCGGCCCGCGCCACACCGGCCAAAAACGCCGCGCCGCCATCATAAATGGCCGATACCGCGCTGCTGGGCCGGGCGTGCAGCAGCCAGATGTTGTTCACCCTGTCGACAAGGCTGGCCGGAACCCCGGCAAGCCGCCCCCAGCCCGCCGGCACCACCTGCCCCGAAAGATCCCCGGCGCCGGGGCCATCCAGCAGCGCGTTGCCGCTGCTGCCGAACTTCACCGGCTGGCCGGGTTGCCGCAGCGGCTGGCCGGGATCGACCAGCGTCAGGGCAAGCAGCCCGTCGGCGCTGGTGGTGGCTTCATCCACCACGAACGGCCAGGCGGCGGAAAAATCGCCGTCGGCCGGGTCGGCGCCGGTTGGCGGCCATGCCGCCATCCGCAGCGTGCAGGCCGCGCCCTTCCACACCAGCGAAGGCCAGCCGGCCGTCGGCAGGGCGGAAGCCGGGTTGCCGGGTGCGGCGTCAACAGCGATCCGCAACTGCCCCACCTGCGGCGTTGCGCCCTGGCCGAACGATCGTCCGTCAAAGCCAAGGTCCAGTTCCGGGTCGGGCAGCGCCACGATCGCCGGAAGCCATTGCTGGCCGAAGAAGCTTGCATGATGGCGGGCGTTCGCCACCAGCCGCAGCGTCTGCACCGCGCCGTCGGCGGCCCGGCGCGGCGAAAGCGTCACCAGCGTTACCGCGCCCATCAGACCAGCACCCGCGCATAGACGCCCAGAACACCGGGATCGACAAGGCCGCCGCCGCTGCCAAGCGCAGCGGAAATCTGCGCCAGCAGCGCCGACTGGCGTTGCAGTTCCGTCATCTGTTCATCCGCTGTGCCGTTCAGTTCGGCCAGCCGGTCGTTGGTCAGGTCGCGCGCGGCGTCAGATGCCTGCTGCACCTTTGCCTGCGCCTGCGCCAGCAGCGCCTCCAGCGCCGTCACCGCCTCGGCGCGGGGCGCGGCATATTCGCCGGTGGTGCCATAGGCCTGGCGGCGCAGGTCCAGCTCGCGCTGGATGATCGCCGCCAGCGCGTCGCTCTGGCCGATGTCGCCGCCATCCACCAGCCCCTGCAACCGCCGGCGTTCGGCGCCCAGCGACTGCAACCGTTCGGCGGCCGATCCTTCGGCGCGATTGCCGAACTTCAGGTCGTCCAGCAGCGCCTTCACGCTGGCCGTCGCCTTTTCCGTCTGTTCGGCGATCAGCCGGGCGCGTTCCTCGCCGTTCAGGCGCTCGATTTCATTGATCTCGAAGCCGTAATCGCGGGCGACGCGCAGCCGTTCCTTCATCTGCCGCTCGAAGTCCTGGAACACGCCGGCGAACGGGTTTCTGGCGTTCGCCAGCAGCTTTTCCAGATCCTGCACCTTCACCGCCTCGGCCACGGCGCGGTTCAGATTGTCGGCATAGCGTTGCAGTGCCTGCTGCACGCGCGGCGACACATTGGTGATCGCGCCATCGTGAATGGCGTTCGCCATCGCCAGCGCCATGGCCTCGTCGGCGGATTTGGTTTCGACCACCTGCCCGCCGCGCGCCTTGGTGCGCCCCATGCCGGCGTAATCGACGTAATATTTGTCCTTCCTGGCCGAAATCGAAACCCTGGCATCGCCCAGATCGCCGCCCAGTGCCGCCGCGATGTCGGCCAGGCTGCCGATCACCGCGTTCGCCGACGATGCGGTGGCGCGACGCAGGCTGTCGTTGTTGCCGCTCTGGCCGGAAACGCTGGCCTGCCCGCCGGTGATCGAAACCGTGGCGCTGCCGGTTTTCGCCTTTGAAAACAGCCCGCCCAAAAGCCCGCCGGCGATCGAACCCAGAATCGATCCGATCGGCCCCATGGCGCCGCCCAGCGCGCCGCCGATCGCCTTGCCGGCGGCCTTGCCGGCCACTTCGCCCAGCACGCCGCCGATGGCGCCGCCGATCATGCCGCCCTGGCTGCCGCCGCCCACCAGCGCCCCCATGTTGGCGCCGAACCCGGCAGTCGCCAGCGTGTTGCCCAGCAGTTTCGCGAAGTCGCGCTCGCCGAAGATGCGGGCCAGCGCCCCGGTGATCGGATCGGCCACCGCCTGCTTGAACCAGCGCGTCTGCCCCAGCGTGTCGGCGCCATATTGCAACACGCCCCCCAGCCTGCCGCCGACGCCGCGAAAATCCCCGCTGGCGATCCCCTCGGCCATGGCGATGGCGCGCGCGGCCGCGCCGCCGAAGGCCTGCCCCAGCGCGCCTGCCTGTTCCAGAATGCGGGCCGTCGCCGCATCGCCCAGCAGCCGCCCGCCCTTTTCCAGTTCGGCCGCCAGACGCTGCGCATCGATGCTGTTTTCGGCACGGCCGACGGCGGCCGACAGATCGTCGTTGCCGCGCGCCGCTTCGGCCGCGCGGAAATGGTCGGCCACCATGCCGGGCCTGAAGATGTTGAAGGCCGCCGCCTTCGAGGCGGCCGTCACCAGCCCCTCGATCAGCCGCGCCTGCGCTTCGGCGGCGCGCCTTGCTTCGCGTGTTGCGGCATCGGCCGCACGCCCGGCTTCGCGGGCGGCGGTGTCGGCCAGCCGCTTTGCCTCGCGCTCGGCTTCCTGCCGTTCCCGTTTTACCTGCCGCCCGAAATCGC
>NZ_DBNHFX010000023.1:0-18701 GCF_057137845.1 Sandaracinobacteroides sp.
AGGCTGGGCCGGTGAACGATCGCGTGCCACCCGGCTTCGGCCGCACACCAGAAGGCGGGCTGGCAGTGGCTGGCCGGGCTGCCGAGGAATGGGCGGCTGATGCCGGCGACACGCCGCTTTTCATCTATGTGAAGGCGCTTCTCGATGCGCGGGTTGCATCGTTTCGCGCGGCGATGCCAGCCGGGTTGCAATTGCATTATGCCGTAAAGGCGAACCCGTTCGCGCCGCTTCTTGCCCATATGGGCGCAATCGTCGACGGCTTCGACATCGCTTCCGAGGGAGAGTTGCGGCTGGCGCTGGCGGCGGGGGTTGCAGCAGGCGACATCAGTTTTGCCGGGCCGGGCAAGCGCGACCGCGAACTGGAGGCGGCGATCCGCGCCGGGGTCACGCTGAACGTCGAATCACCGGGCGAACTGCACCGCGCGGGCGCGATTGCCCGGCGGCTTGGAGTGCAGGCCATTGTTGCGCTCAGGGTGAATCCGCCGTTTTCGCTGAAGGGGTCGGGTATGCGGATGGGCGGGCTTGCCAGCCCGTTCGGGGTGGATGCGGCGCAGGCGCCGGACCTGCTGGCGCTGATGGCGCGCGGTCCGTTCCGGTTCGCAGGCTTTCACATCTTCGCCGGATCGCAGAATCTGAACGCGCAGGCGATCCTCGACTGTCAGCGGCAGGCGGTCGCGCTGGCGGCGGACCTGGCCTCGGCGTCTGGCATGGTGCCGCCGCTGGTCAATCTGGGCGGCGGGTTCGGTGTGCCCTATTTTCCCGGCGACACCGAACTGGATATCGGTGAACTGGGTCGCGGGCTGCGCGAGATTCTGGCTTCCCGCCCGGCACTGCTTGCCGAAACCGGTTTTGCGCTGGAACTGGGGCGATGGCTGGTCGCCGAGGCCGGGGTGTATCTGTGCCGCGTCGTCGATCGCAAACTGTCGGGCGGCGAGCTGTTTCTGGTAACGGATGGCGGTCTGCATCACCAACTGGCGGCGACCGGAAATTTCGGCACGGTGATCCGGCGCAACTACCCGATCGTCAACGCAAGCCACGACAGCGCGGATCGCGAAGTGGCGACGGTGGTTGGCTGCCTCTGCACCCCGCTTGACCGGCTGGCCGACAAGGCGGAACTGTCCACCGGACGGGTGGGCGACCTGATCGCGCTGTTCATGGCAGGCGCCTATGGGCCGACCGCCAGCCCGGCAGCGTTTCTGGGCCATCCGCCCGCACGGGAAATTCTGGTCTGAGTGTTGGCCGGTTTCAGCTCTGCCGGTCGGAAATCATCGATCGGTCGCTGGCTGAATGGGCGCTGCCCGGCATCATCAGCATGGCAGTGGCGGCGCCTGCTGCAACACCCAGCGCCATTCCCACGATCCATATGAGCAGAACGCTTCGCATTCCTGTTTTCGGACCTTCAACCATGTCTTGCTGCCAGCATCATTGGCTATTCCAGCTTTCGTTACGACCTGTGGGACCGCATGCAGGAAGCATGCCAAATACCACAAGGCGCTATTTCAATAAGTTATGGCCACCATTGTGCAATAAACTGTAAACTCAGCCGACAGGCCGGGCGTAATGCGCGCCAACGAACCACAGCCCGTCGGGTGGCGCATTCAGCCGCAGGGCTGCACGGTCGCGCCGTTCCAGCGCCGCCCGCACGTCGTCCGGGGTGCAGCGCCCCTCTCCGGCGAAGACCAGCGCACCGGTCATCGAGCGGACCTGGTGGTGCAGGAATGAACGGGCTTCGGCGTGAATCACGATTTCGGCGCCGCGTTGTTCGATGTCGAGACGGTCGAGCGTTCGGATCGCGGATTTTGCCTGACAATGGACATGGCGGAAGGTGGTGAAATCATGCCGCCCGACCAGATGGACGGCCGCCTCGCGCATGGCGCCGAGGTCGAGTGGGTTTGGCCGCCGCCAGACGAGGCCCTGATTCCAGGTGAGCGGCGCCCGTCGGCAAAGCAGGCGATATTCATAGGCCCGCCCGATGCAGGAAAAGCGGGCATGAAAATCATCGGCGACGGCTTCGACCGATAGAATGGCAACTGCTTCCCCGGCGAACTTCAGCCGTGCGTTCAGCGCCTCTTGCAATCGGAAGGCCGACATTGGTTTTTCGATGTCGGTATGGGCGGTCATGGCGGTTGCATGCACGCCCGCATCGGTGCGGCCGGCTGCATGCACGACCGCCTGTTCGGCGGTGATGTCGTGGATCGCCCGTTCCAGCGCGCCCTGCACCGTTGCGCCATGGGCCTGCCGTTGCCAGCCCATGTAGGGGCGGCCGTCATACTCGATCAGCAGGCGGTAGCGGGTGGTCACAGCAGGTCGCCCGGCGCAAGCCGCCGCCCGCGCAGCCAGTCGGCCGCCGGCATGCGCGGCTTGCCTTCCGGTTGCACCGTCAGCAGGCGCAGGCCGCCGTCGCCGGTGGCGATCACCGTATCGGCCGCCAATGTGCCGGGGGTGCCGGAACCGGCTGCCGGTTCGGCCGCGATCAGCTTCACCCGCCCCGCCGCAGACTGGAACCACGCGCCGGGGGCAGGCTGCATCGCCCGCACCAGCAAGTCGATCCGGGCGGCGGGTTGGGCCCAGTCGATCCGGGCTTCGGCCTTGTCGATCTTGTGCGCGTAGGTGATGCCCGCATCCGGCTGGGTCTGTGGCGTGATGGCAGCCAGCCGGTCCAGCACGTCGACCATCAGCCCGGCGCCAAGGGTGGCAAGAGCGGCTGTCAGCTCGCCTGCCGTCTGCCGGGCGACCGGCAGGCGAGCTTCGGCCAGCATCGGCCCGGTATCGAGGCCACGCTCCATCTGCATGATGGTGACGCCGGTTTCCGCGTCTCCGGCAAGGATTGCGCGCTGCACGGGCGCCGCGCCGCGCCAGCGCGGCAGCAATGATGCGTGAATGTTCACACAGCCATGGCGCGGCGCATCCAGCACCGCCTGCGGCAGCAGCAGGCCATAGGCGGCAACCACCGCCACATCGAGACCCAGCACATCGAAGGCGGCGATGGCATCCGGCTCGCGCAGGCGTTCCGGGGTGCGCACCGGCAGTCCCAGCGCCTCGGCGCGGAGGTGCACCGGCGACGGCGTCAGGCGGCCCCGGTTCGCGGGTCGGGGCGGCTGTGTATAGACGGCCGCAACCTCGTGACCGGCTTTCACCAGTGCATCGAGCGCGGTTACCGCAAAATCCGGGGTTCCCATGAAGGCCAGTCGCATGGCAGAGCCGATAGCCAAGTTCGGCAATCGGCAAAAGGGCAGCGTGGACGACGCACTACAGCAACTGACGTCACTGGTGGCGCGGCTTCCGGGGCTGGGGCCGCGTTCGGCGCGGCGCGTGGTGTTGCAACTGATGAAGAACCGGGAATCGCTGTTGCGGCCGCTGGCGGCGGTGCTGGAACAGGTAGCCGACCGGCTTTGTTCGTGCAGCACATGCGGCAATCTCGATACCGCTGACCCCTGCCGCATCTGTGCCGACCCGCGCCGCGACGGCGCCAGCATCTGCGTGGTGGCCGATGTCGCCGACTTGTGGGCGCTGGAACGCGGACGGCTGTTCCCCGGCCGGTATCATGTGCTTGGCGGGATGCTGTCGGCGCTGGATGGCGTCGGGCCGCAGGACCTTTCAGTCGGGCAATTGCAGCAGCGTCTGGGCGCCGACCCGGCCATCCGCGAAGTGGTGCTGGCGATGAACGCCACGCTGGAGGGGCAGACAACGGCGCACTATGTCGCCGAGGCGCTGGCGGGAACCGGCGTGCGGCTCACGCAACTTGCGCACGGCGTGCCCGTAGGCGGAGAGCTGGACTATCTCGACGAGGGGACGCTGGCGCAGGCACTCAGGCTGCGGCGGCCGTTGCAGGGCGCATCTTCTTGACCGGAAGGCACGCCGTTCCTAGCTAGGGCGCATGGCCATTCTACCAATTCTCGAAGTGCCCGATGCGCGCCTGCGCCGCATTTCCGCCCCTGTCACCGAGGTGACGGACGAAATCCGTACGCTCGTCGCGGACATGTTCGAAACCATGTATGCAGCACCCGGCATCGGCCTTGCAGCGGCGCAGGTGGATCAGCCGATCCGCCTGCTGGTGATGGATCTTGGCGACGGCCCCGCCGACGAGGATGGCAAAGGCACGCGCAACCCGCGCGTCTTCATCAATCCGGAAATCCTCGATCCGTCGGAAGATTACAGCGTCTATAACGAAGGCTGCCTGTCGGTTCCCGAACAATATGCCGACGTCGAGCGCCCGGCGGTCGTGACCGCACGCTGGCTCGACCAGCATGGCAACCAGTGCGAGGAGCGCCTCGACGGGCTGACGGCGACATGCCTCCAGCACGAGATCGACCATCTGGACGGAATCCTGTTCATCGACCATCTGTCGCGGCTGAAGCGTGACATGGTGTTGAAAAAGCTGGAAAAGGCCCGTTCGGACAAGGCGCGCCGGAAAGCCGCATAGGGCTTCAGTCGGGATAGGCGATCGACAGCACTTCCAGCAGCCGCTCGCCCGCCGGCAACCGGGCGCTGCGTGTGTCGCCGGTGGAAGCGCCTTTCAGCGCCACCGCGACGGGGCTGTTCCATGCGATGCGCCCGGCGCCCGCATCGGCCTCGTCGCGGCCGACCAGCGTCAGCGTCTGCTCGCGGTCGTCTTCGTCGACGATCCTTACTGTTGCGCCAAAGAACACCCGGTTGCGGTCGGGCTGGCGCGCCGGGTCGACCACCTGCAACGCCGCCATCCGTTTGGAAAGGTGCGCCAGTTCGCGGTCGATTTCGCGCAACCTCTTGCGTCCATAGAGATAGTCGCCGTTTTCCGAGCGGTCGCCGTTGCCGGCCGCCCATGACACGATCTCGACGACCTCTGGCCGCTCGGCGTTGAACAACTGGTCATAGCGGGCTTTCAGGGCCGCCATGCCTGCCGGGGTGATCGGGTCGCTCATCGGTTGGTCAGTTGCCGCGCAGCCATCGGGATGGGCGTGGCTCGGCGCCTTCGCGCTTTGGTTCGAGCAGGCTGTAGATCACCGCATTTTCGATCACGCGATGCACGTAATTGCGCGTTTCCTGAAACGGGATCATTTCCACCCAGTCGATCGGATCGGCCTCGGTGCGGGGGTCGCCCATCGCCGCCAGCCATTTGCGCACATTGCCGGCGCCCGCATTGTATGCGGCAATCGCCATCATGCTGTTCTGGAAATTGTCGCGCCTGAGACCGATGTAATAGCTGCCAAGTTGCACATTATAGACCGGGTCCCGCGTCAGGAGCGCCGGATCGTAGGGCAGACCCAGCTTCGACGCCACGTCCTTGGCGGTGCCGGGCATCAACTGCATCAGTCCGCGCGCACCCGCGCCCGACACGGCGGCGATGTCGAAGCTTGATTCCTGCCGGGCGATGGCGTGGCTGATCACCCAGTCGCGCGGGGGGATCGGCGCTGCATCGGGGAGGTGCGGGTAGGCAAGGTCGAAGGTCGAGGTGTCGCCGCGCGAACGGCCGGCTTTCCATGTCCAGACGCCAAGGTCGGGCCGGCTGAGCTTGCGGCCGAGTTCGGCGGCGGCCCGCGCCTGCACCGGTGTCTCGGCGGCATCGGCCACTGCCCGCACGAACAGCGCGGTGCGGCTTTCGTCGCCCATCGCTACCAGTGCTTTCAGGGCCTTCGTCAATGATGCTGCATCGAACTTCGCCTGCTCGGCGGCGCTTATTGCGATGCGCGGCACCATCGGCAATGCGGGCTTGCGGCCTAGTTCTTCGGTAGCGAGCTGGCCGTAGAAATAATCGACGTGGCGCGCGGCGCGCTCGAACGCCGAGGTTGCGGCAGCCTGCTGTCCACGCGCCTTTTCCGCCCGGCCCAGCCAGTAGTCGCCGCGCGTCTGGCTGATCGGCGTGGTGACGACGCGGTTGAATTCGGTGAAATGGCGTTGCGCGGCGTCGGCGCGGCCCAGTTTCCTCAGCGCGATCCACCCCGCCAGCCATTCCGTGTCGGACAGGTCGATACGCTGCGACAGGGGGAGCGCGGAAAGATCGGTGCCGGGCGGATAGGCTTTGTGGTTGGCGAGGATGCGGTAGGCCGTCTGCAAGTCGTCGCGGCGCATGGCGGCCCGGCCCATCGCCAGCCGCTTTTCCAGCCATGTTTCCGGGGCGCTGGCGCCGGGGTCGGTGTCTCCGGCGGCCAGCAGGGCTTCGGCGTCGGCCAATCGGCCGTTCCGTTCCAGCCACACCGCACGATCATAGGTAAGTCCGGCGTTGCGGCGGAAGCGCGCCGGAACCGAGGCAACGCGCGCCTCGGCGTCGGGTGCGTTGGAGCGCAGTGCAATGCGCGCCTGCGCCAGCGCACGATATTCGTCGTCGAGGAGCGGGACTATCCGCCCGGCGGCACTGGTCTGCCCGGCCCAGATCAGCGCGTCGGCGCGCGCCGCGTGTTCGGCGGCGGTGAACAGAGCGCCGAAGCGGGCCATCAGCGCGGCTTCCTGATCTTGCGGAATGCCTGGGCGCGCCCATGCGGCGCGGGCCATGCGTTCGGCCTCGGGGCCGGAAGCCGCAAGCGCGAATCGTGCCTGCCCGGCAGACGTTTGCGGCGGCACGCGCTGAAAAAAGGCAAGCGCCGCGCTATCGGACGTTTTGGCGGCGTCGGTGGCCTGCGCTTCCGCGCGGCGCCGCATCGCCGACGTTCCGGGCCATCCGGCATGGTCGCGCAGGAAGGCTGCCTGCACGTCGAGCGACGGCTCGGCGCCGACTGCCAGCGTCCGGCGCAGCCAGTCCCATGTGGCAAGGGACTGTGCGATTTCACTGGGTGCGCCGACGGGCGCTGCCGATGATCGGGCGTCGTAGGCGGCGAACTGCTGACGCAGCCAGTCCCGCGTGGCGGCGGTTGGCGCTGCCGCCTGCGCGGCGTCCGGCCCGGCTGCCTGCGCGCCGGTTGACGCCACCTGTGCGAAAACCCGGTGCGGCAGCGATACGAGCGCCAGCAGCGCGACGGATGCAAAAACGGCATTGCGGTGATGTTGCGAAGGCATGTCGAAGCCTTTAGGGCAGTGCCACGGGTTCCGCCAAGGCCGCACCATCCGGCACGGCTTTTCACTTGCCCGAAGCCATAGCCCCAAGGTTCAGATCATGCTCGGCATTACCGGTTCCATTCCCGCCCTCGTCACCCCCTTTGCCGATGGCCGCATCGACGAAAAGGCGTTTGAGGCGTTCGTCGACTGGCAGGTTTCCGAGGGTTCGGCGGGGCTGGTTCCGTGCGGCACGACCGGCGAATCCGCCACGCTTTCCATCGACGAGCACGACCATGTGGTTGCCTTGACGGTGAAAGCGGCGAAGGGAAGGGTGCCGGTGATCGCGGGTTGCGGCTCGAACGATACCGCCGTGGCGCTGCACCATATCGAAAGTGCAGCGAAGGCCGGCGCCGACGTGGCGCTGGTTGTCTGCCCCTATTACAACAAGCCGGGGCAGCGCGGGCTGCTGGCGCATTTCCAGCATCTGGCCCGACATGCGCCATTGCCGATCCTGATCTACAATATTCCCGGCCGTTCGGGCATCGACATGACGACCGACACCATGGCCGAACTGGCAGCGCATCCGAAGATCGTCGGCTGCAAGGAATCGACCGGCGACATCGAGCGCATCTCGCAGATCCGCCACCAGTGCGGGCCGGATTTCCTGATCCTTTCCGGCAATGATTACATGACGCTGGGCATCATCGCGCACGGCGGCCATGGCGCCATTTCGGTGACGGCGAACGTCGCCCCGGCGCTGAACGCAGCGCAGGTGCGGGCGTGCCTCGACGGGGATTTCGCCACTGCGCTGGCACTGCAGGATCAGCTGTATCCGCTGCACCGCGCGCTGTTCACCGACGCATCGCCGGGGCCGACCAAATATGCGCTGTCGCAGATGCAGCGGATGCAGGCGGTCACGCGGCTGCCGGTCGTCGAACCTTCCGATATGTCGAAAGCGGCGGTCGATGCGGCGCTGGCGCACGCCGGCATCGCGCCCTGACGATCCAGCAGGCTGCGTTCAGAAAATGGCCCGCCCACGCCCCACCACCGAGAAGGTGAAGTCCGTCGCCGAGAACCGGCGCGCGCGATACGAATATGCCTTCGAGGACATCTATCACGCGGGCATCGTACTGACCGGCACGGAGGTGAAGTCGCTCAGGTTCGGCGAGGGGACGATCGCCGAATCCTATGCCGAAACGCGCGATGGCGAAGTGTGGCTGGTGAACGCCAACATCCCCGAGTGGAGCCACGGCAACCGCTTCAACCACGAGCCGCGCCGCCCGCGCAAGCTGCTGCTGACCGCGCGCGAAATCGAGAAGCTGCACGGGGCCGTTGCGCGGCAGGGCATGACGCTGGTGCCGCTTTCCATCTATTTCAACGGCCGCGGCAAGGCCAAGGTGGAACTGGCGCTGGCCAAGGGCCGCAAGCTGCACGACAAGCGGGCGCACGAAAAGGAAAAGGACTGGAAACGCGAGCAGGCAAGGCTGCTGCGCGACCGGGGCTGAAGGAAACGGGGCGCCGCCAATGGACGATGCCAACAGCAAACTGATCGAAGCCAAGAAGGCATGGGCGCGCGCCGGCCGGCTGCTGACCGGCTCGCCCGATGTCGGCCATGTCGAACGGCTGCCGCCCGGACAGCGCCATGTCCAGAACTGGCCGGTTCTTGATCTGGGTGTGCAGCCGCATGTTCCGACGGATCGGTGGCAGCTTGAAATCTGCGGCCTGGTTGAACGGCCGGTCACGCTGGACTGGGCGGCCTTTCTGGCGCTTCCGCAAACCGAGGACCTGTCAGACATCCACTGCGTTACCCAGTGGAGCCGCTATGACAACCGCTGGCAGGGCGTTGCAACGCGCACCCTGCTTGATCTGGTGCGCCCGGTGCCCGGCGCCGCGCATGTGCTGCTGCATGGCTATGATGGCTACACCACCAACGTTCAACTGGCGCACTTCGCAGAAGCCGACTGTCTGATCGCACACAGCCACGACGGCCGGCCACTGACGCGCGAACACGGCGCGCCCGCACGGCTGGTGATCCCGCGCTATTATTTCTGGAAGAGCGCGAAGTGGATTAAACGCATCGAACTGCTGGCCGTAGATCAGCCCGGCTTCTGGGAGGTGCGCGGCTATCACAACATCGGCGATCCCTGGCTGGAAGAGCGTTACGGCTGAACCGGGCGCTGCGCTTGCGGCATCAGGCAATGCCACCGATGCGCCGGCGATCGTCCGCACCGGCGCCGTGGGATTGCTGGCGGCGGGCCTTGCGCATGATCTGAACAATATGCTTGGCGGGATCGTCGCCACTGCCGAACTGTTGAAACTGCGCTTCGACGAGGATGGCGAAAGCGCGCGCGATGCAGCGATGATCGTCGATCAGGCCACGCGCGCCAGCGGCCTGATCCGCCAGATACTGGCCTTTGCCCGGCAGGATCTGCTGGTTCCGCAGGCGGACAGTCTGGAACAGCTCGTGGGGCGGCTGGCGCCGATGGTCGAGGTGTTGTCGGGCCACCACATCGAGATGCGGCACGGCCCGCCGGTGCAGGTCAGCATCGACCCGACGGCGTTTGAGCGCGCGGTCGTCAATCTGGTGCTGAACGCAAAGGCGGCCGGCAACGGCCGGATCAGGATTTCGACGGAGCGTGTGCCGGCGTCGATGCTGCCTGTGGCGGGCCGCACATTCATGCCTGCGATCCCCTATGGCGCCATCCATGTCGAGGACGACGGGCCGGGTGTCGATCCGGCCCATGCAGCACGTATCTTCGAGCCCTATTTCACCACCCGCGCAGGGGGGCAGGGCCTTGGTCTTTCAACGGCCTATGGGCTGGTGAAGCAGTCTGGCGGCTTTCTGCTGCACGACCGTTCCGAACTGGGTGGGGCGCGGTTCAGCATCTACCTGCCCGAGGCGGCGCCGCGAACATACGCGCCCAGGCTGCGTTTCGATTGTGCTGCGCAGGTGGTGCTGCTGGTCGAGGACGATCTGCTGTTGCGTATGGGAACTGCCCGAGGGCTGGAGCGCATGGGCTATCGGGTGCGGCAGGCCGCAGATGCGGAAGGTGCACTGAAACGGCTGGAAGCCGAGCGCCCGTCGCTGCTGCTGTGCGATATCCGGCTGCCGGGGCGCGACGGTGTGTCGCTGGCGCGCGAGGCAAGGGCGATGCATCCGGAATTGCCGGTTCTGCTGGTTTCGGGCTTTGCCGATGAAGCGGCACGATCTGCCATTCCCGAACTGGGCGCGGGGTTTCTGCTGAAGCCCTTCACGCAGAAGGCGCTGGCGGAAAGCATTGGCGCGCTCGTCCGTTAGGGAGGGGTTGCGAAACAAGAACAAAAGGTGCACATGCGGCAGGCGCTGGCGCTTGCAAGCCCTATCGGGGGCGGCTAGGCGGGGCACAAGGGTCCAGAGGCTCGTTCGGGCCGCATCTTCAAGGGGTTCAGATGGACAGGGAAAAGGCGCTCGAAGCAGCACTGGCGCAGATCGATCGGGCGTTCGGCAAGGGTTCGGCGATGAAGCTCGGCCAGCGCGAGACGCTGGAAATCGAATCGATTTCAACCGGTTCGCTTGGGCTGGACATCGCGCTCGGTATCGGCGGGCTTCCGCGCGGCCGCGTCATCGAGATTTATGGCCCCGAATCGAGCGGCAAGACCACGCTCGCCCTTCATGTGATCGCCGAGGCGCAGAAGGCTGGCGGCATCGCCGCCTTCGTCGATGCCGAACATGCGCTCGATCCGGTCTATGCCAAGAAGCTGGGCGTCGACACCGATAATCTGATCGTATCGCAGCCCGACACCGGCGAACAGGCGCTCGAGATCACCGATACACTGGTTCGTTCGAATGCGATCGACGTGCTTGTGGTCGACTCGGTGGCGGCACTGGTGCCCCGCGCCGAAATCGAGGGCGAGATGGGTGACAGCCACGTCGGCTTGCAGGCGCGGCTGATGAGCCAGGCGCTGCGGAAGCTGACGGGTTCCATTGCTCGATCGAAGTGCGTGGTGATTTTTATCAACCAGGTCCGGATGAAGATCGGCGTCATGTACGGCAACCCGGAAACCACGACGGGCGGCAACGCGCTGAAATTCTATGCTTCCGTCAGGCTGGATATCCGCCGTACCGGGCAGATCAAGGATCGCGACGACATCATCGGCAACGCAACGCGGGTGAAAGTGGTCAAGAACAAGGTCGCTCCGCCGTTCCGTCAGGTCGAGTTCGACATCATGTATGGAAGCGGTGTTTCCAAAACCGGGGAAATCCTCGACCTCGGGGTGAAGGCCGGTCTCGTCGACAAGTCCGGGGCGTGGTTCTCGTATGACAGCACCCGGATCGGACAGGGCCGAGAGAATGCCAAGAAGTTCCTGACCGAGAATCCCGAGATTGCAGCAAGGATCGAAGCCGCCATCCGCGAGAATGCGGCAGGCGTGTCCGATGCGCTGCTGTCCGGCCCGGAAGCCGACGACGATATCTAGGGGGTGATGGTGCGTCAGGGTGGCATTCCTGCCCTGTATGTGCTATAATCCGCTCATTCGGATAAAGAACGGCACGCAACTTGCTGCAATGCAGCGATTCCTTGCGTTTCGCCTTTTTCCGGGTGTCGTCGAAAGATGTGCGGACACCGGGTCTCGCCGGGCCGTCATCTAGGTTTGGATCGTATGGCGAGACTGGCCCTGTTCGTGATTTCCTTACCATCGCTGCTCTACTGACAGCGAAAGCCAGGCTTGCGGTTGGCCTTGTGGTTGACCGGCAGGAACGGAAAGTCTGCCCGCTGGCTCTGTCGGCAGTGGCGCACGGAAAGATGGTGCCGGTCCTCGGCTTGAGAAAGGACAGCGAAACCAATGGCAGCCAAGGTGCTCAGCTTCCAGGCGGGTGACAATGTCGTGTATCCGAAACACGGTGTCGGCCGGGTGATCGAAATTCAATCAAGCGAAATCGCGGGCGCCAAACTGGAGCTTTATGTGCTGCGCTTCGACAAGGAGCGCATGACGCTGAAGGTTCCGACCAACAAGGCTGAATTTGTCGGCATGCGCAAGCTTTCAAGTGAGGCGACGCTGAAGGATGCGCTGCTTACGTTGAAGGGCAAGCCCAAGGTGAAGCGGATCATGTGGTCGCGCCGCGCACAGGAGTATGACGCCAAGATCAATTCCGGCGATCTGGTTTCGATCGCCGAGGTGGTGCGCGATCTGCACCGCGCGGAAGACCAGCCCGAACAAAGCTATTCCGAACGGCAGATTTTCGAAGCAGCGATCAGCCGTCTGGCGCGTGAAGTGGCCGCGATGAAGAACATCGACGAGCTGGCTGCCCAGCGCGAGATCGAGGATGTGCTGAAGGCAGCCTGACGCAATTTTCTAGGTAAGAATTCGGGCGCGGGGCGAAAGCCCTGCGCCTTTTCTTTTGCAGCACGCTGTTGCCACGGGGCATGTGGTCGCCTAGATTGCGCGACGAGAGAGGGTTCGTATCGGGGGAGGAGATTACCCTTGCGCACCTTGTTTCTTGCTTCCATCGCCGCTGTTGCTGCATCCGCGCCGGCCATCGCCGCCGAGCGGAACTTTTCTGTCACTGATTTCGATCAGGTCGTGCTCGCCGGTTCGGCTGACGTGGACGTGACGACCGGGCAGCGTGCGTCAGTCATCGCAAGCGGCGATGCAGCTGATCTTGCGTGGCTCGATGTCAAAGTGGTTGGAAGTCGGTTGGTGATCGGCCTGAAGCGTGGCTTCCGTGGCTGGGCGTCGCGGGATGGGTTGAAGGTCCGCGTGTCGGTGCCGTCGCTGTCGGCGGCAACGATCAGCGGCTCCGGAGAGATGGGGGTCGACCGCGTGGTCGGCCCGTTTCGCGGCCGTGTCAGCGGGTCCGGAGAAATCGAAGTGGGTTCCGTCGATTCATCGACGCTCGATCTGGCGATTTCCGGTTCCGGCGGCATCGAAGTGAAGGGCGGACGCTGCGGCGCGGCCAGCCTTTCGACAACCGGGTCCGGCAACATCGACGCGGCCGGCGTGCATTGCCGAACGGTGACTGCCTCGATCACCGGATCGGGCAACATCGAGGGCTACGCAACCGAGACCGCAGAACTGCGGGTGCTTGGATCAGGGAATATCGACATCGCCGGCGGCGCACGTTGCACCAACAAGGTCACCGGCGTCGGCAACAGCCGCTGTTCCTGGAGCAAGGGTAGCTGACAACTGGGAAGGGCAGCCAGGCGGATCGCCGCAACCTGCGACGATCCGCCGGCATTTTTTGACGCCGCTGCTGGCCAGTGACGATTGCGCCAGCTTCGAATCTGTATATACGAGTATATACAGAGAGGTGAACATTAGATGCAAAAAATTACCGTATCGGCACTATTGTCACTGGTTATAATGCCAATCGCGCCGCTTCAGGCGCATCAGCCTGCCGGTTGCTCAAAACCGGGGCCGGTGCCGGAAGAACTGTCGGGCTGGGATCGGCAGAAGCCCATGGCAGCGGCCCGAACGGGGACCGATGCGCAGGCAGCAATGCTGGTTCCGGGCGAGGCGGTGAAGGCTCGTCTGTTGCGCGTGTCGGATGTGCGGCTGGTTGTGAAGCCGCAAAAGGCGGGTGCCGCCGACAGCTACGCGGGCCTGATCGCATTTTCGATCCAGCAGCCCGGCAGCTATCGCGTTGCGACGGGGGCGAACCTGTGGATCGACGTTGTGCGCGATGGCGTGGCGTTGCAGTCTTCGTCGCACGGGCATGGGCCTGCCTGCTCGCCGGTTTCGAAGACGGTCGACTTCGAGCTTCCGGCGGGGCGGTATCTGCTGCAACTGGCGAACGGCCAATCGGCCGATCTGGCCGTGATGATCCAGCGCCTCCCCTGAGAGGCGCGTGCGGTCAGTCGGCAGGGGTGTCGCGTAGCGATCGGAACAGTTCGTCCGCTTCGGCGCAGTGCGCGGCCTGTTCCAGCCGCGCCTCAAGCGCACGGTAATTGCTGAGCAGTTCGCGCCCGAACGGCGTGAGGCGCGCGCCTTTTTCGCGCCCGCCGCCGGTGATTGTGTCCACCGCGCGCCCGACCCAAGTCCGGTTCATCGTGTCGACCAGCATCCACGTCCGCCGATAGCTCATGCCAAGCGCGCGCCCCGCAGCCGAGATCGAGCCTTCCCTGTCGATGGCTTCCAGAAGGTCGGCCTTGCCGGGGCCGATCGCCGGCTCGCTGCCGCAATAGAACTGCACTTTCAGCTTCAACGCGCCGATCCGTATCACTGCGTTCCCCTGTTGCTGCTTGAAACGGGCCGGATCATATGTGCCCTGTCAACCGGAAGTCGTCAAAGCAGAGACAGGCCGGCAAGCTCCGCCAGCATGTCGGCGGGTATCGGGGTGCCAGCATCGTCTGGCGGCCAGTCGGCTTCGACCAGATAGCGCCAGCCCTGATGTGATCGGCAGTGGCGCGGCACAACGGGGATTACGCCTGGCGTCAGGCGGATCTCGGTTCGGGGCTGGCCTTCGGCGGATGCGCATTCCACTACGTCGCAGATCGGCTGGCGGGCAACCAGCACATGCCGCACGATCCAGAACAGCGATCCGCCTGCCAGGTCGCGGCGCGGCGTTCGCGCGGTTGTCAGGCGCACGAACCTTGCCTGTTCGTCGAGGAGATGCTGTTCCCGCGCGATGATCTCGGCGATCGATTGGCAGCCATAGGCGACACGCGTCAGCCCAAGACGGTTCATGTCACGAGGCCGGACACAGTCGCGAGGCCGAGGAACAACAGAAAGCCCATTGAATCAGTCGTCATCGTTACAAAGACCGACGATGCAACGGCCGGATCGACACCCACCCGCTTCAGCCCCAACGGCACCAGCACGCCTGCAAATCCGGCGATCAGCAGGTTGAACAGAGTTGCCGCCGCGATCACGCCGCCCAGCAGCGGATCCTGAAAGATCAGCGATACGCCCGATCCCAGCAGCAGGGCGATGGTCACGCCGTTCAGCAGGGCGATCGCGGCCTCGCGCGTGATTGTCCGCCGGGTATTGGCGGTTGTCATCTGGCCGGTCGCCAGCGCGCGGACGATGACCGCCATCGTCTGGTTGCCGGTGTTGCCGCCGATCGAGGCGACGATCGGCGACAGTGCGGCCAGCACCACCATCTTCTCGATCGTGGCGCCGAAGCTTGCGATCACGCTTGCAGAGACAAGCGCCGTCAACAGGTTGGCGATCAGCCATCTGATCCGGGCGCGATAGCTGTCGACCACCGGTTCGAAAATGTCGCCGTCGCCAGCGCCCGAAAGTTTCAGAATGTCCTCGCCTGCTTCCTCGGCGATGATGTGGACGACGTCGTCGGCGGTGATGACGCCTTCCAGCCTGCCTTCGCGGCCGACGACCGCCGCTGAAATCAGGGCGTATTTCTGGAACCGCAACGCCACTTCCTCGCGGTCGAGATCGACCGGGATCAGCGTCTGCTGCCGCTGCATCACGTCGGATACCGGCAGCCAGCGGGGCGTCGTCAGCACCCATGAAAGGCGCATCGTGCCAACCGGCTTATGTTCGGGCGACACCACGAAAATTTCCCAGAAATCCGTGACTTCGCTTTGTTCGGCGCGCAGGTAATCAATCACGTCGCCGATGGTCCAGTGCTCGGGAACGGCGATCAGCGACCGCTGCATCAGGCGGCCCGCAGAATCCTCGGGGTAGGAAAGCGCGGTTTCGATCGCCACGCGGTCGTCGGCGGAAAGCTCGTCGAGGACAGCTTCCTGCTCGGCCGGTTCCAGTTCCTCGATGAGCGCCACCGCATCGTCGGTGTCCATCTCGGCGACGGCTTCGGCGACTTGTGCCGGGGCGAGCTCGCCGACGATTTCGTCGCGGACCCAGTCGTTCAGTTCGGCCAGAACTTCGGCGTTCAGATCGGGGCCAAGCGCCGCCGCCAGCTTGCTGCGCTGCTCGGCGGAAACCTGCTCGAACAGGTCAGCGATGTCGGCCGGGTGCAGCGGCTTCGCAAGCGCCCGGACTTCGCCTTCGTCCTCGGCCTCGAGGGCGGCTTCGATCGCCCGCAGAAAATCGGGCCGCAAGTGCCTGTCTGTCAGTTCGGCGGGTGTCAGGCTGTCTTCGGCTTCGCTCATTGGCTCAGACGCTTGGGCCTGTGCGCGACCGATTGCAACACCCGGAACGGCCCGTCCCGAAACGCTGCGCCCTCAGACTGCGTTCGAAAAGCGTGTTGGCCCTTGTGCGCGATAGCTGTCGAAGCAGGATGCAATGGTCCGCGCATAGGGGCGGCCTTCGTCCAGAATCTCCAGCCGGTCGTTGCCGAGGTGGCACAGCCCGGCCTCGAGGAAGGGCTTCAGGCGCAGTTCCGCCGAACCATCGGCCGGAAGGCCCGAAAGATCGGCCGTGCGCCCGCACAGCAGGTCTTCGATGACCAGTGCGCGCTCGCGGTCGTCGGCGCTCCGGCGAACGCCCAGTGCTGCCGGCGCCTGCCCGGCGACCACGCGCATGCGATAGCGGCCAGGGTTTTTTTCGTTCTGCAGGATGATTTCCGGAGTCGATGTGATTGCGGTTGCGCCAACACCCAGCAGCACGTCCGCCTGATCGTCGGTGAAACCCTGGAAGTTCCGCCTGAGCTTGCCTTCGCGCGCGGCGATCGCCATCGGGTCGCCGGGCTTGGCGAAATGATCGAAGCCGACCGGCTGCATACCGGCGGCGATCAGCTTTTCATAGCCGCGGGCGGCCTGTTCGAAACGCTTTTCCACGCCGGCCAAGTCGCTGCCGTCGATCTGGCGCTGGCGCGGGATCAGATGCGGCACATGCGCATAGCCGAACAGGGCGATGCGGTCGGGCGACATCGTCAGCGCGGTGTCGATGGTGCGCATCAGGTCGTCCATGCTCTGGCCGGGCAGGCCATACATCAGGTCGAAGTTCAGCGAGCTGACGCCGCAATCGCGCAGGGCTTTCACCGCCGTCTGGATCATTTCCAGCGGCTGGATGCGGCCGATGCGTTTCATCACGTGCATTTCCAGCGTCTGCACACCAAGGCTTACGCGGCTGGCGCGGACTTTGCCGGGCAGTGTCAGCCAGTCGCCCTCGAAGGTGCGCGGGTCCAGCTCGATCGAGATTTCCGGGCTGTCGCTGGCAAAAAGGGTGACGATCTGGCCCAGCAGCCGCACAAAGCTGACCGGGTCCAGCGCGTTGGGACTGCCGCCGCCGAAGCTGATGCGGTCAACGCGGACACGCCCGCCGGTCTGCCGTGCCAGCCAGTCGACTTCGGCTTCCAGCGACTCGAGGTAGGAGTGCACCCGTGACGTGCGGTTGGAACGGTGGGTGTTGCAGCCGCAATACCAGCAGATGTCCTTGCAGAAGGGGATGTGCGCATAGAGCGACACGCCCGTGCCGTGCGGCAGGGCTTTCAGCGTTTCCAGTTGCTGCTCGCCGTTGATTTCCTCGGTGAATTCAACCGCCGTCGGATAGCTGGTGTAGCGCGGCACCGGCCGCGCCAGGAGTTCCGGATGATAGGGCCACATGGCCGTCGCCTGTCATGCCGCGCTGGAAAAAGCGTTGATCGAAGTCAAGCCAATCGATGCAACGGATCAAGGAACTACATAATTATGCTGCCAGTGTCGCTTCACCTGACAAATATCAACAGGAGGACAAAGGGTGAAGCAATCGATCATGGCTGCCAGCGCGGTGCTGGCAGCGCTTGCAGGGGCGATTCCAGCCCACGCCGAAGCGGGAGACTGGATCTTGCGGGCGCGTGCCATCGCGGTCATCCCGCAAGACAGTTCGGGCGGCATCACGCCGACGTTCCCGAACGAAGGCGTAGCCGTCAGCACCGCATGGGCGCCGGAACTGGACCTGACCTACATGGCGACCAACAACATCGGCATCGAAGTGATCGCCGGGACGACGAAACATTCCGCCAACGGCAAGACGGGAACCACCGGATCGATCGGCAAGCTGGCCAGCACATGGGCGCTGCCGCCGACGGTGACGCTGCAATATCATTTCCTGCCCGATGGCCCGGTCCGCCCGTATCTGGGCGCCGGTCTGAACTATACCATCTTCTACAGCACCAGGGCGTCGTCGGGACTAGAGGCAGCGGTCGGAAAAACCAGCGTCAGCATGTCGAACAGCTTTGGCTGGGCCGTGCAGGCGGGCGTCGATATTCCGCTGACCGACAGGATCTTCCTGAACCTCGACGTGAAATACATCGATATCGACACCAATGCGCGGCTGAACACGACGGCGATCGGCCAGCAGCAGGTGCGCATCTCGATCGACCCGATCGTCGTCGGCTTCGGGATCGGAACGCGCTTCTGAGCAAACGCAACGCGCCGACGTCATGCCCGCCAGGGTCTGGCGTCGGCGGTTGTTCCGTGTGGGGTGGGTGGCTCAGTCGCCCGCCAGCGCGACCAGCCGTGCGCGATCACGGATGCTGAGCGAGCGCCTGCCCGGAAGCTCGATCACGCCGGCTGCCCGCATTGCGGAAAGCTGGCGGCTGACGGTTTCGATCGTCAGGCCCAGAACGTCGGCGATCTGCTGGCGATCGAGCGGCAGGTCGAAGTTTTCGAGCGGGATTTGCGGGTCAGGCCCGGTTTCCGCAAGCCGCTGCGACATTTCAATCAGGAAACTGGCAACGCGTTCGGCGGCGGACTTGCGGCCAAGCAGCAGCATCCAGCGGCGCGCGCGATCCAGTTCATCGAGCGTGCGGTTCAGCAACCGGCGTTCCAGTTCGGGGTGTTCATGGGCGAAGCGGTCGAATGCGGATCGCGGGAACATGCAGACCTTGGAATCAACCAGTGCGGTCACGCTATACTGGCTGCGGTCGCCAAACG
>NZ_DBNHFX010000024.1:0-9397 GCF_057137845.1 Sandaracinobacteroides sp.
GACTGGATGGACATGTGCCGCGGCCCGCACCTCCCCAGCACCGGCAGGCTCGATCCGGCGGCCTTCAAGCTCACGCGGGTGTCCGGCGCCTACTGGCGCGGCGACCAGCGCAACCCGCAACTCTCGCGCATCTACGGCACCGGCTGGCTCTCGAAAAAGCAGCTCGAAGCCCACCTGCTCATGCTCGAAGAAGCCGCAAAGCGCGACCACCGCAAGCTCGGCGCCGAGATGGACCTGTTCCACCTCCAGTCCGAAGCCCATGGCAGCGTGTTCTGGCATCCCAAGGGCTACCTGATCTGGCGCACGCTCGAAGCCTATATGCGACGCCGCCTCGACGCCGCCGGCTACGTCGAGGTGAAAACCCCGCAGGTGATGGACGCCCGCCAATGGGAACAGTCCGGCCACTGGGGCAAGTATCGCGAAAACATGTTCGTCATCCCCGACGAGGTTCCCAACACCGACGACGGCGGCCCGATCATCTCGAACGATGCCGACTGGATGGCGTTGAAGCCGATGAACTGCCCTGCGCACGTCCTCATCTTCCGGCAGGGCATCCGCAGTTACCGCGACCTGCCGCTGCGCATGGCCGAATTCGGCTGCTGCCACCGCAACGAACCGCACGGCGCACTGCACGGCATCATGCGGGTGCGCCAGTTCACGCAGGACGACGCCCACATCTTCTGCCGCGAAGACCAGTTGATCGGCGAAGTGGCAAGCTTCATCGACCTGCTGCACTCGGTGTACGTCGACCTCGGCTTCGACAACTACGCAGTCAAACTCGCGCTCCGCCCAGACAATCGTTTCGGCTCCGACGAGATGTGGGACAAATCCGAAGACGAACTCCGCCGCGCGGTGCAGGTCTCGAAGCTGCCTGACGCAATCAAACAGGGCTTCGAGGAACTTCCCGGCGAAGGCGCATTCTATGCGCCCAAGCTCGAATTCCACCTGACCGACGCCATCGGCCGCACCTGGCAGGTCGGCACCATCCAGTCCGACCGCGTCCTCCCCGAACGGCTCGACGCCAGCTACGTCGGCGAAGACGGCGAGCGCCACCGTCCGGTGATGCTGCATCGCGCGGTTCTGGGCACGTTCGAACGCTTCATCGGTATCCTCATCGAACACCACGCCGGCCGCTTCCCGCTGTGGCTCGCCCCGGTGCAGGTGGTGGTCGCCACCATCGTCTCCGACGCCGACGACTACGCAATGTCGCTCGTCGAGCGGCTCACCGCCGCCGGCCTGCGCGCCGAAGCCGACCTCCGCAACGAGAAGATCAACTACAAGGTCCGCGAACACAGTCTGGCCAAGGTGCCGGTGCTGCTGGTCGTCGGCCGCCGCGAAGCCGAACAGGGAACCGTCGCCGTCCGCCGCCTCGGCGAGGAACAGCAGCAGTTCGCACCGTTCGACGAGGTTCTGGCCGCGCTCCGCCAGCAGTCGCTGCCACCAGACGCAAAGGCCTGAAGATGCCCGCCATCCGGCAACTTGCTCCCACCTTCGCGGTCGCCCCGCAGATCACCGCCGCCGACATGAACGCGATCCGTGCGGCAGGCTATGGCTTCATCGTCAACAACCGCCCCGACGCCGAGGAGCCAGGCCAGCCGGAAGGCGCCGCAATCGAGGAAGCGGCGCTCGCGGCGGGCCTCGGCTATCTCGCAATCCCGATCGACCGGTCGGGCTACACCGCCGACCATGTCGCGGCACTTTCCGCGCTGATGGTATCGCCAAGGCCGATTCTCGCCTTCTGCCGGTCAGGCACCCGCTCGGCAACGCTCTGGGCGCTCGCCAGCGCCAGCCGCGGCGCAGCGCCCGCCGACATCCTCGGCGCAACGGCCGCCGCCGGCTATGATCTCGGCGGCCTCGCCCCCACCCTGCACCAACTCTCCGGGGCGGGCTGACCCGAAACCCCTCTATTTCCCGGCCTTCGCATCCCACGCAGCAACCTGCGCCCGCGCAGCCGCCAGCATCCGGTCCAGATCGGCACGCTCCAGCACCTCGCCTCGCAGCACAACTGCGTCGATCGCCTGCGTCGCCGCAATATCCTCCAGCGGGTTCCGGCGCAGCAGCACCAGATCGGCCTGCCGCCCGGCTTCGACCGCGCCATAGCGATCCTGCAAGCCGAACCACAGCGGGCCAGCCCGCGTCGCGGTCGCCAGCGCCTCGGCGGGCGTCATGCCGTTCGCCACATACAGCGCCAGTTCCTGATGCAGTCCAAGGCCCGGATAATCGAACGAGTTCAAAAACCCGGCGTCAGTTCCGGCCATGATGCCAACGCCCGCCTTGCGCAGCAGCGGGATCACCGCAGCGGTTTCCGCATATTGCCGGTGGCGCGCCTCGATCTGCTCCGGCGTCGCCTTCGCCGCACGATCCACGCGCCACTGATAGGTCTTGCGCAGGCCGGGGCCGATATAGGCAAGCAACGGATCGTTCGAATGATCGTCGGAATCAAGAAACGCCAGCGTGCGCTCGATGTTCAGCGTCGGTGTCACGAACACATTGTGGTCGCGCATGTTCCGATAGGATTGCATGGCCGTCGCCTCGTCGAACCCGGTCGCAAGGGCCGCCGTCGCGCCCGCCCGGTCAATCCGCCCAGCCGCGAAATCCTGCGCAATCTTCGCTTCGTCCTTCACCCCGGCCTTGTAGGCATAGCTCAGATGCTCGATCGAACTGATGCCCGCATCCACTGCCTGCGCAACCGTCAGCGCCATCGGAATATGCCCTGATGCTCTCAGGCCCGACGCGCGCACCTTCGACAGTGCATACAGGAACAGCTCCGGCTTCAGCGTGCTGTCAGTGATCTTCACAAAGTCCACCTTCAGCGCCAGCAATCTGGCGACCGCCGCATCGACTTCGGCCCTGTCGCCGACTTCCAGCGTCCCCTTCCAGATCGGCTTCAGCCCCTCGATCTTCGGCCCCGAACTATAAAGCGTCGGTCCCGGCAGCCGGCCGCTGCGGATTTCATCCCGCCAGCGCAGCACATCATAGGGCAGATCGCCCGACGCATCCCTGACCGAGGTGATCCCATAGGCCAGATACAGCGGCAGCAGCGCCTTGTTCTCGTCGATCAGCTCGGGGCCGCCGCCAAAATGCACATGCATATCCCACAGGCCCGGGATCAGGTAACGCCCCTTGCCATCCACTTCCCGGCGCGCTTCCCACGCAGCGGCCATGCCGGCGTCGCCGCCAACCGCCACGATCCGGTCCCCGCGCGTTGCAACCGCCTGATCCGCGATCGTCCGCCCACGCTCCACATCCACCACATTCACATGGCGGACCAACAGGTCGGCCACCTCCCGCGCGTGTGCGCCGGCCGCATGCAGCAGTACCGGCGTCAGCAGTATGGCCAGAAGCAGTCTTTTCATGTTCACCTCACAGCCCTGCCAACAGGAACCTGTTGATCATGCGGGCATTGCAGCCCATCTAGGCGGTTCCATCACCACGCGCCAACCGGCGCGCAGCGTTCGCAGGTACCGCGATGACCAGCAAATCGAAACTCCACAACTATTCCGACACTCCGGCAGCCCAGCGGCCACCGCACCTGACCGTCCTAGTGCTGCAAGGCGGCGGCGCACTCGGGGCCTATCATCTCGGCGTCTGCGAGGAACTGGCCTCGATGGAGGTCGCACCAGACTGGGTCTGCGGCATCTCGATCGGCGCGATCAACGCCGCGATCATCGCCGGCAACCGTCCCGGCAACCGGATACCGGCACTGCAGAAATTCTGGGAGAAAATCTCCTCCGGCCTTCAGCCCGCCTTCCCGCTCCCCGAGGGTCCGTTGCGCGAGCTCTGGTCCGAAGGCGCGGCCGCCTGGATCGCCACCACGGGCGTGCCGGGCTTCTTCAAGCCGCGCTTCCCCCCGCCCAAGCTCCAGCCGCGCGGCAGCATGGGCGCCATCAGCTACTACGACACCGCACCACTGCGGGAAACCCTCGACGAGCTGGTCGACTGGGACTGGCTGAACGACGGTCCCATGCGGCTTTCGGTTGGCGCAGTCAGCGTCACCACCGGGCGGATGCATTTCTTCGATTCGAAAGGCGGGCCGGATCACGTCCGCATCACCGCCGACCATGTGATCGCCTCGGGCGCGCTGCCGCCAGGCTTTCCTCCCGTCGAAATCGACGGGGACTGGTATTGGGATGGCGGCGTCGCCTCCAACGCTCCGCTGCAACATGTCCTCGACGAGGGGACCGAGCACGACAAGAACATCTTTCAGGTGGACCTGTTCCCCGCCGAAGGCGCCTATCCGCCTGCCATGCTCGACGCGGAAACACGCGCGCAGGACATCCGCTATTCCAGCCGCACCCGCCTGCACACCAACCAGGAAACCGCGCTGTCACCGGCGCGCCGCGTGGTGCGCCGGGTGCTGGCAAGCTGCCACCCGGATCTCGGCATCCTCAGCGACGACGAACTGCAACTGCTGCGGCAATTCGCCTGCGAACAGCATATCGAAATCGCGCAGATCATCTACCGCGACAAAGCCTATGGCGGGAAAGCGCGCGGCTACGAATTCAGCCAGCCGACGATGGAAGCCCATCGCGCCGCCGGACGGCGCGATGCCTCCCGCGCGCTCGCCGTCCGCGACTGGCGCCTCCGGCCAGAGGTCGAAGGCGTGCACTGCATCGACGTCGGCGAAGCCCAGCCTGTCCTGCGCCGCAAGGCCAGTCGCTAAAAGTTCGTCGGCGCCGGGCTGACCGTCGCAAAGCCCTGCGGCGTCACCTGCTGCACTTCAAGGCCGCGTTCCGCGACATTGCCACGGAAACGGAAGATGCCGTCCACTCCGGCAAAGCCCTGCGGGTCGTCCAGCGCCTTCTGCGGGAAGAGCTGGCCCGGCTTCCATGCGCCGTCCGCAACCGACGCCGCCAGCAGCACCGAATCATAGGACAGGCTCGCAAGGCGCGACGGCATGCCGCCAAAGCGCGCCTGATACCGCCGAGCCATGCCGGCAAACCGCTTGTCCGACACGGCGGCAAACACTGCGCCCTTCAGCGCTGTCGAACGCACCAGCGCCGGCTCGGTGTTCCACAATTCGGTGCCCATCATCAGATAGCTGCCGACGGGCACACCGAACTTCGCAAGGTGCGGGGAAAAGGCAGCGGCAACCGCACCGGAATCGGCGATCAGCAACGCCTCGAACGCCGGACCGGGCGCCGTCCCCGCCTTCGCCGCCTTCAGGCGCGCGTCATAGTCCGTCACCTTGCGCGCGGCTGCGGGCAGCGCCGAAGGCGTGCGGGCAAAGTTCGTCAGCGCCACCACCTGTCCGCCCGCAGTCGCCACTGCGCGGGTAAAGGCAACCGACGTGCGCTGCCCGTACAGGCCATCCGGCACCAGCCCGGCGAATTTCCGCATGCCCTGGGCAGCGGCAAACTCCACCACACGGCTGACCGACTGCGCCGGCTGGAAGCCCAGCACATACAACTGCCCGCCGGCAATGCCGGAATCGTTGGAAAAGCTCAGCATGGTGACGCCTTTTGGCGCCGCCACTGCCTTCACTGCTTCGGCGTCTCCCGTCAGCAGCGGCCCAAGGATCAGTTGCGCGCCATCGGCGATCGCGCGGCGGGCAGCGCCCGCTGCGCCCAGCGCTGCCGTGTCATAGCTCGACAGGCGGATGCCCTGCCTGTTGGTGTCGACCAGCGCCAGCGAAGCGGCATTGGCAAGGCTGATCCCGACGGGCGCATTGGCGCCGGTCAGCGGCACCAGAATGGCGATCCGATGCACATCGCCGGGCTTAACCTCCACCGGCTTCTCGACGGGCGGCGGCGCAACCGGCGCAACCGGCGCCTTGGTGCGCGGTGCGCAGGCGGCAAGCGCCACAACCGACGCCAGCGCCAGCGCCGACGCGATCCGCCGGCCCGCGCGTCGTTCGGCGCTTGCGCCCGTCATGTCATCCGCCCAAAATGCCTGCATGTCCGTGGCTCCGTCACCTGAAATCGATCCGCCCGCACCCCGGCACGAGCATCTTGCGCCCGGCCTCTATATCGTTGCCGGGCCTATCGGCAACCTCGAGGATCTCAGCCCGCGCGCCGCACGGTTCCTGCGCTGCGCCGATATGATCGCCTGCGAAGACACCAGGGTCACGGCAAAGCTGCTGCGCGCCGCCGGCAGCGACCGGCCGATGCTCTCCTACCACGACCACAGCCCGGCCTCGGTCGAAGAGCGCCTGCTCGACCGCATGGCGCATGAATCGGTCGCCCTCGTTTCCGATGCCGGAACCCCCCTCATCTCGGATCCCGGCCACGGGCTGGTCCGCGCCGCGCGCGCACGCGGCATCGCCGTCACCACCGCCCCCGGCCCATGCGCCGCGATCGCCGCATTGTCGATTTCCGGCCTCCCCAGCGACCGCTTCCTGTTCGCCGGGTTTCTTCCCGCCAAGGCCGCCGCGCGCGACAAGGCGATCGCCGCCCTCGCCGGCCTGCCGGCCACGCTCATCTTCCACGAGTCCGGGCCGCGCCTCGGCGCGACGCTGGCAGCACTTGGCAGGGCGCTCGGGCCACGCCCGGCCGCAATCGCCCGCGAACTCACCAAAACCCACGAAGAACTGCTGCACGGAACGCTCGTCGAACTCGCCGCCCGCTTCGCCAGCACCGAACCGCGCGGCGAAATCGTGCTGCTGGTCGCGCCACCCGCAGCGGAAGTCACCAGCGCCGACGCGCTGGATCAGGCACTGAAGGCGGCTCTGGTCACGCTCCCGGCAGGCAAGGCCGCCGCCAGCGTCTCGGCCGCGCTCGGCCTGCCGCGCGCCAGCGTCTATGCCCGCGCGCTGGAACTGAAAGACGCATGAGCCGCGCCCTCCATGAACGGCGCGGCCGCCGCGCCGAAGCCCTTGCCGCGCTGTGGCTGCGGGCCAAAGGATGGCGCATCGTCGCGCGCCGCCGCCGCCTGCCGATGATCGAAGTCGATATCGTCGCCCGCCGTGGCAATGTCCTCGCCGTCGTCGAAGTGAAGCTCCGCCCGACGATCGACGCCGCCCTTTGCGCGCTCCGCCCCGAAGCATTGCACAGGCTACAGCGCGCGGCACATCAGCTCGCCGCCGAAGCCGCCCGGCCCGGACGCCCCGCCCCCAGCGGCCGGGTCGATCTGATCGCGCTGGCTCCCCGCTCGTGGCCCCGCCACATCACTGGCGTCCGCTAACCTGCGCTGGTCTTTGGTGCGCGCACTTGAGTCCGCGGATTGGTCGCCCTATCCATCACCGCCATGGCCCGTTCTCTCCGCATCGCCGTCCAGATGGACCCCCTGGAAACCATCAACGTCGCGGGCGACTCCAGTTTCGCGCTCATGCTCGAAGCGCAGGCGCGCGGCCACCGGCTCTATCATTATCTGCCCGCCAGCCTCGACTGGGTGGAAGGCAGGGTCACGGCATACGCCCGTCCGGTCGAAGTCATGCGCCCCGCCACATCGGGCGCCCCGCACTTCCGCTGGCTCGACGAAGCCGCCCGCCTCGACCTCGCAACCACGATCGACGTCGTGCTGATGCGGCAGGATCCGCCGTTCGACATGGCCTACATCACCGCCACCCACCTGCTCGAACGCGCGCAACAGGCGGGCGTGCTGGTGGTGAACGATCCGGCGGCCGTGCGGAACGCCCCGGAGAAGCTGTTCGTGCTGTCCTTCGCCGACCTGATGCCGCCAACGCTCGTCACCCGCTCGCTCGATTCCGCGCGCGCGTTTCAGGCAAAGCACGGCGAAGTGGTGCTGAAGCCGCTCTACGGCCACGCCGGCGCCGCCGTCTTCCACCTCACTGAAGGCGATTCCAACCTGCCCGCCCTCGTCGAGATGTTCTCGAAGGTCTGGCACGAACCGTTCATGGTGCAGGCCTTCCTCCCCGACGTCTCCAAGGGCGACAAACGCATCGTCCTCATCGACGGCGAACCGGCCGGCGCCATCAACCGGCTGCCGAAGGCGGGCGAAATCCGGTCCAATCTGGCCGCCGGCGGCTCGGCGCACGCAACAGAACTCACCGACGACGAGCGCCGGATCTGCGCCCGGCTGGGGCCGGAACTGCAACGCCTCGGCCTGGTATTCGTCGGCATCGACGTGATCGCCGGGCGCCTCACCGAAATCAATGTCACGTCGCCAACGGGGATCGTCGCCATCGACCGTTTCAACAACAGCAACATTCCCGCCATCTTCTGGGACAAGGTAGAGCAGCGACGCGCCAATGCCTGACTTCCTGTCGGCAGACTGGATCGGACAGTTCATCGAATCGGGCGGCTATCTTGCCGTCGCGCTGCTGATGTTCATCGAAACGGTGTTCCCGCCGATCCCGTCCGAAATCATCATGCCGCTTGCCGGCATCCAGGCCGCACAGCAGGGCGGCTCGATCCTCGGCATGGTTCTGGCGGGCGTCGCCGGCGCCATGGCGGGCAACATCTTCTGGTTCTGGATCGCGTGGAAGCTCGGCCTCGACCGTTTCGAACGGTTCCTGATCCGCTATGGCCGGGTGCTGACCATGGACGCCGAGGAAATCGAGCGCGGTCGCCGGCTGTTCGAGCGATACGGCGGCGGCATCGTCGGCGTCGGGCGGATCATCCCGACCATCCGGTCGCTGGTGTCGGTGCCCGCAGGCCTCGTGCGGATGAACGTCCGCACCTTCCTGTTCTATTCCTCGATCGGCACCTTTTTCTGGACGATGGGGCTGGCGGTCGCCGGCTATCTGCTGGGCAGCCATTTCACCGAGGTCGACAGGATCATCGGCCCGCTATCGACGGCAGTTCTCGTCGGCTGCTTCGGCATCTACCTCTATCGCGTCATCATGTGGAAGCGCTGGAAGGGCTGACGCCAGCACCCTGTGATGCGTCAGCGCAAGCGCTCAGTGATGGTCCCCGCCTGCCTCGCCGTCCAGCACGAAGCGGCGATCGCAATAGGGGCAGTCGACATGACCGCGCTGGTCGATCTGCAACCAGATACGCGGATGGCCCAAAGCGCCCTGATCGCCGTCGCAGGCGACGCGGCGGCTGTGAACGGTCTTCGTCTCGGGCTGTGGCGGCGCGCTGGTCATGCCAGCCCTCTAGCGGCTTGCAGCGTGCCTTGGAAGGGGGGTGGATGCGGCACTGATGCGCTAGGCTGCGTTGACAAAATATTTCAGCCATAGGCGTGCAGCGGCGAGGTTTAGGAAGCTCTCGAACGAGAGGACGGTCTTGTCGTAGCGGGTGGCGATGCGGCGCCGGGGCAGGGCAGCCGGGATATACGCGGCAGGCTTGCCGGTGTGTTGGGCAAAGCCAGGGCGGAAGATCAGGAGCGGGAAAAGGCCCGCCAGAAAGACCGCGAGCAGGAGCTGGACTGACCTGACCCCCTGATTTCCATCCAAGACTGATTAGAGTCCGGCCCTGAGAGAAGGACGGACGATGAAGCGATCACGATTTACAGAAGAGCAGATTATCGGGGTGCTGCGGGAAGCGGAGGCAGG
>NZ_DBNHFX010000025.1:0-33181 GCF_057137845.1 Sandaracinobacteroides sp.
TATCGGATCGTCGGCCGGGCAAGCCGTTTCGCCAAGATCGCCGGGTTGCGCATCGGCTATGACGACGTGGAGGCTCTGCTGCGCGGCGAGGGCCATGAGGCAGTGGTCACTGGTTCCGACCGGCTGCTGGTGGTGCTGCTGCCTACCGGCACGCAGGCCGTGCGGGACAAGGTTGCTGCGCTGGTTGCAACGCGGGCGGGCATCCCTGAGGCATCGCTGAGCGTCGTCGTCGGTGATGCGCCACGGCTTTCCAGCGGCAAGGTCGATTATGGGGCGATCCGCAAGCTGGGCGAAGCGGCCGCCGACGAACGTGCAGCGGCACTGTCGGCCGGCGTGCATCCGATTCTGGCCGGGTTTCGCCGTGCCTTCAACGCGCCGCAACTGCCGCCGGAAGAAAGCTTCCAGTCGCTTGGCGGCGACAGCCTTGCCTATGTGAACGTGACGATCGCTCTTGAAAAGGCGCTTGGATCGCTGCCGCCCGGCTGGGAGGAAATGCCGGTTTCGGCCTTGATCGAGCTGGACCGTGGCGAAGGGCGGCAGGAACCATCGGGGACGATGACGAAGCTCGGCACCGAGACGGTGTTGCGGCTGGTCGCGCTGACGCTGGTGATGACCGGCCACGCCGCCCCTGAGGACACCGAGTTTCTGCGCGGCGGCGCCGGCATCCTGATGCTGCTGGCGGGATATAATTTCGCCCGGTTCCAGCGTACCGCCTTCGAGCGCGGCCACTGGTGGCCGGCGGTGCGTGGCGCGCTGGAGCGGGTGATCCTGCCCTATTATCTGCTGATGGTGCCGCTGCTGCTGGTTTCCAGCGCGCAGAAAAGCTGGGGCTGGTTCGCGCTGGTCAGCGTGTTCACGGTGCAGGATCGGGGGCCGCTGTTCGCCTTCTGGTTCATCGAGACGGTGTTTCACGCACTGCTGCTGATGGCGCTGCTGTATGCGGTTCCACAGATACGGCGCCTTTCGGCGGCGCGGCCGGCAGTGATGGGGCTGTTCCTGCTGGCGTTCGCGATGGCGATGAAACTGCTGGTGCCGCGTTTTCTGTTCGATGATTTCAACGCCATTTCGCTGACGATCGACGCCCAGTTCTGGCTGTATGCATTGGGCTTTCTGGCACTGGTGGCGCGCGGACGGGCGTTGCGCCTGACGGTTGTGGTGCTGGGGTTTGCGATCGCGTTCTGGGATTACGGCAGCCTCAGTTCGCGGCCGTGGTGGCTGGCTGCGTCGCTGGCGCCGCTGCTGTTCGTCGATCGGGTGCCGGTGCCGGCGCGGCTGGCCGGGCCGGTCCTGCGGATCGCCGCTGCCAGCTATTTCATCTATGTCGTGCATGTGCCGCTGCATCATGTCGTGCATTTCGTGCTGCACCTTGGCGACCGGCCGATGCTTGCAATTCCGGTGATGCTGGTTGGCAGCGTGGCCGGCGGCCTGCTGTTCGATGCGCTCTGGTCGCGCACGATCCTGTGGGCGAAAGGGCTTGGCATGGCCCGCGCAGATCGGCGAATGGACAAAGGGAGCGCCTGACGAACTGTTAGTTTCTGCTTCTGCAATTGTGCCGATTTCATTTCAATTGCAGTGATCGGTTTTGCAATCCGTAAAAAATATCTGCCAAGCGTTCGGATGCGTGGGGGTTGTTGTCAGCCGGCCTCCTTTGTTGCAACTTGTTAATGGGCTGGTTTGCCCGATGGTATGACGTCTGATGCGGCGCGTACGAAATATGCATGCAAATTTACTACGTTTGATCCGCCTTCCGGCAGTGGGAAAAATGTAGTATAGCAACACCAGTAATGCGTAATTGTTAGGTGCGTTGTATGCGTGATTATCAAATTCCTCCAAAGCAATGGTGTCTACTATCTGAGCCAGCGCGGGTGCGTCCAAAGAATGCAAAAATTGTGCATGATCTCATTGGGATGCACCTCTACGCTCATCCAAGTTTGCCATGTGTTCGCATTAGCACTCCACAAGGGCGTAAAATCGCAGCGATTCTCGGCTACGTTATCTTGGATGGCGTTTATTATACGAAGGACGCCAATCTTACCATTTCGGAAGACCAGCTTGACGTCCTGCTAGACGAGGCCGGTGGCGCCTTCGTAGTGTTACGAGATAATGCAGACGGGCGATTCTTTCAGTTGAATATTGCAGGCGCTCTGACAGCGGTCTTCTCGGCGGAGCGTGGGCTGATAGCATCCACCTCGACGACAGCACGAACATTCGCAGATTTTGAAGATGATGCCGAAGTACATGAAATCTTCAATTTTCCAAAATCTCGAGGCTTCTTGCCCTTCGGCCTAACCGCGCGACGTGGGCTGGAACGGCTTCACCCCAATCATCGCCTACATCTTTCAACCTTCAGCACACAGCGCGTTTGGCCGGAGCCGTCATTTGCAGTGCTCGACCGCAATCGACCGTTGGAAACGCAACCTCTCGTCGCCGACATAGCAAACCGCGTCTGCCGCAACACCGAGGCTGTGATGTCGGCTGGCGAGGGGGTGCTGAACCTCAGTGGGGGCAATGATTCGCGCATGACGCTGGCAGCCTGCCGTAACGTGCGCGATCGGCTGGAAACGCAAACTTTCGTCAGTCCCGGCGACCGGGAGGGGGCGATGGCTGCCCGTGTTGCTGGGGCGGCAGGTATTGCACATCGCAAGATTCCGCTCACCACAAGCTCACACCAGTCTATCGAGGATTGGCTCAATCGCACCGGTTACACCATCTTCGAGAATGTCGCGCGAATGACGGACTGCGTCGTGGAAAATGATCGCGGCTTGCAGCAGATCGGTGGCACCTGCGCCGAACTGAGTCGCGCGACGACGTGGGATGCTGAAGACCTTGGTCACAAGACCCTACCTGTCGAGCGGTTGCTCTACATGATCCGCATCCCGGATGTGCCGCGCGTGCACGCAGCAGCGGAGCGCTGGTTGGCAGGCCTCCCTTCGTCGTGCGATCGCGTCTTCGCGCTGGACCTGGCCAAGATCGAGCAGATCCACAGCAACTGGGCCTCCTCGTCCATTTACGGCCATATGCTGGACCGCCCCACCATATACCCGTTCGTAGGCGTCGGCATCTATGAATCCATACTCGGCCTGCCCAACGACTATCGGCTTCGTAACGGTTTCTTCCGGGATTTTGTTTCGTTGCTGTGGCCGGAGTTGCTGCATGCCCCTGTCAACGAGGTGACGGGGATCGATCGCCTGATCTACTGGAGGCAGGAGTTGAAAGACATGATGCCGACGAAGATGCGCCGCATCATCCGCCCCTTCCGCTGACACAGCCGCCTGGCGCGGCAGCGCTATGATTGCCGAACCGGTTTGGGTAGGCTACCGGGCTCTCAACTGACTCAGGGAGCGCCAATGAAACTGCTTGCCGGCAACAGCAATCCGGGGCTTGCCCGGGACGTCGCGGCCTACCTTGAGATTCCGCTTACGCAGGCGGCCGTGCGGCGCTTTGCCGACGAGGAAATCTTTGTCGAGATCCATGAAAATGTCCGTGGCGAGGACGTGTTCGTGCTGCAATCGACGTCGGCGCCCGCCAACGACAATCTGATGGAGCTGCTGATCTGCATCGACGCGCTGCGGCGGTCGAGCGCGCGGCGGATCACCGCCGTCATCCCCTATTTCGGCTATGCCCGGCAGGATCGCAAACCCGGCCCGCGCACGCCGATTTCGGCGAAGCTGGTGGCGAACCTGATCACCACGGCGGGGGCGTCGCGGGTGCTGTCGATCGACTTGCACGCCGGGCAGATCCAGGGCTTTTTCGATCTGCCGGTCGATAATCTTTATGCAGCGCCGGTGATGTCGGCGGATGTGCAGGCCCGATATCCGGCCGACACGACGCGGCTGACGGTGGTGTCGCCGGATGTCGGCGGGGTGGTGCGCGCGCGTGCGCTGGCAAAGCGGCTGGGGAATGCGCCGCTGGCGATCGTCGACAAGCGCCGCGAACGCGCGGGCGAATCGGAAGTGATGAACATCATCGGCGATGTGCATGGCCGCTTCTGCGTGCTGATCGACGATATCGTCGATTCGGCGGGAACCCTGTGCAATGCGGCGCAGGCGCTGATGGATGCCGGTGCGGCGGGCGTCGTCGCCTATGTGACGCACGGGGTGCTGTCAGGCGGGGCGATCGCCCGCGTCGAGGGATCGGCGCTGAAGGAACTGGTGATCACCGATTCGATCGGCGCAGTGCCGGCGCTGGAAGGGGCGCGGAAAATCCGCCATCTGAGCATCGCACCGTTGCTGGGAGAGGCGATCCGGCGTATTTCTGACGAGACCTCGGTTTCATCGCTGTTCGATTGATGGGGGAGTGTGCGTACACAGGGGAGCATTCAGTTACAGGGGCTTGATCGTGCCGATTAACGGACGCCGGGGGGTCGGCTGACAATGGCGAACGCGCAAGCGTCCACGCCGGGGGTGCAGCATTTCCTCGTGCTGGACAGTCTGCGCGGCGTATCGGCGCTGATCGTGGTATTCTATCACCTGAAGAACGGCAATTTTCTGTCCAACCTGTTGTTTGCGCGCGGCGGCTATATGTTCGTCGACTTCTTTTTCGTGCTGTCGGGTTTCGTGATCACCTGGAACTACGCCGACCGCATCCGCGACGGGCTGTCGTTCGGCAATTTCCTGATCCGGCGGTTTTTCCGGCTGTTCCCGCTGCACCTGTTCGCGCTGCTCTGTTATCTGGTGCTGGAGCTGGCGCTGATGGCGACGCAGCCGCCCGGAACCCCGATGGGCACGGTTTCCGGCCGCAACGCCGAGGATTTCGTCCGCACGCTGCTGATGATGAACAGCTTCGGCATGGACCACCAGACCAGTTGGAACATGCCGAGCTGGAGCATATCCGCCGAATGGTGGACCTATGTCGCGTTCGGGCTGCTGGCGCTGCTGCTGGCGGCGCGCGGCTATCTGGGCTGGGGGATGGCGGCGCTTTCGGCGCTGGGCGCCTATGTGCTGGTCAGCAACCACGACCATCTGCGGGTGATGGCCGACCATGGCCTGTTCCGCTGCTTTTACGGGTTCGGGCTGGGGTCGCTGTTTGCGCTGTCGCGGCATCGGATCGCCGACTGGCTGGCACGGAACGGCGGGCTGCTGGCCGGCGCCGAAGTTCTGCTGCTGCTGGTGATCGTGTGGTTCGTCGCCGAGTTCCGGCTTTCGCCGATCTCGTTTCTGGCGCCGCTGCTGTTCCTGCTGACGGTCGTCGTCTATTCGCAGGAGGTCGGGCCGGTTTCCCGGCTCCTGCGGCAACCGTTTTTCCTGCGCGCCGGGCTGCTTTCCTATTCGATCTACCTGATGCACCAGTTGGTGATCGGCCGGTTCCGCAACGTTCTGACCTTCGGAGAGCGGCATCTGGGGCTGGATTATTCTCAGATCCCCTTCTTCCCGGAAATCCGCACGGCGATCGCGCTGGTGGCGATCTGGATCGTCGCCGGGCTTACCTATCGCTTCGTCGAGAAACCGGGGCAGGTGCTGGGGAAACGGCTGGCGGTGGCGTGGGTGAAACGCTCGGCCGCGCGGACCGCCTAGGAAACGCTTCAGGTCTAGAGAAACGCCTCTAGCTCAGCGAGGAAGCGGTCGAACCGGTCGTGGTGCAGCCAGTGCCCGGCGTGGTCGAACAGGCTGACCTTCGCGTTGGAGAAATGGCGGATGCGGCCGTCGTCGGCGGGGTTCGATGCCCAACTGTTTTCGCCATACATCAGCAACGTCGGGGCGGTGATGCGCGACCACAGCACCTCGATCTGCTGCTGCGGCATGTCGCTGTCGCCCCAGATGTTCAGATAGGGGTCGAACTTCCAGGTGTAGCTGCCGTCCTCGTTGCGGTTGACGCCGTGCACCGTCAGGTGGCGCGCCTGTTCCTCGGAGAGGTGGCGGTTTTCCTCGATCATGCGCTGCAACGCATCTTCGAGCGTCGGATAGCGGCGGGGTGTGCGCCCGGCGGCGGCGCGCTTTTTTCCGATCCATTCGCGTGTGCGTTCCGCGAAATCGCGCGCTTCGCGTTCGGCCAGCATCTTCGGGCTTGGGCCAAGCCCCTCGATCGCGACCAGCCGGCGTACGCTGTCAGGGTAGAGCCCGGCGTAGCGCAGGGCGATGGCGCCCCCCATCGAATGTGCGACGATGGTGACAGGCGCCAGACGTTCCTGATGGATGAGCTGTGCCAGATCATAGACATAGTTCATCAGCTTGTATTCGCCGTCGGCCGACCACTGGCTGTCGCCGTGGCCGCGCCAGTCGGGCGTCAGGATGCGCCAGCGGTCCTTCAGGGCGTGGGCCGTCCAGTCCCAGTTGCGGCAATGGTCGCGGCCGCCGTGCAGCAGCAGCAGCGGCGGTGCATCGGGGTTGCCCCATTCGGCATAATGAAGCTTCAGCCGCTGCGAAATATAGCTGCGCGAGGAAGGTGTCTGCTGCATGGGTGGGCAATTGCGCTGCGCGGGCGGCGCTGTCCACCCGCAATTTCGTTCAGGCGGCGGATGCCCAGCACATCTGTTCGAGCCGGACCTGGCTGACGCCGACCAAGCCGCGCATGGCGCGCGCGATCTGTTCGGCTTCGTGGTCGCTCAGTGCGGGAACATCGACTTCTACGTGCAGGGCGCCGCCCAATGTGCGGCTGCGCACACGGCAGGGCACATGGTCGCGCAGGGCGAACAGGTTGAGGATGCGAATCAGCATGCCCGGTCCCGGTTCGGCGGTGGCCTGATAGCTTGCCTGATTACGCATATTCTGGGGCTTTCGTGACCGGTGGTGGTGATGGAAGCGGGTGTAGCCGCGACGGCGGGCAAATTTCTTCCTTTCTTTTGCTGATTCTGCTGTATCTGTGCAAAATCCTTTGTCATAAGGATAAAATGAAGGATGGATATACCGTATGGACACATGGGACAGACGTATTCTTGCGTTGTTGCAGGAAGACTGCTCGCTCTCGCTGGCCCAGCTTGCCGAACGGGTGGGGCTATCGCAGTCGCCGTGCTGGCGCCGGGTGCAGCGGCTGAAGGCGGACGGCATCATCCGCGCCGAGGTGGCACTGGTCGATCGCGCCAAGGTGGGGTTGAAAACGCAGATCTTTGCGCAGGTGAAGCTTTCGGCGCAGGGGCGGCAGCAACTGGACGCCTTTTCCGCCGAAATCCGCCGCTTTCCCGAAGTGCTGGAGTGCTGGGTGCTGATGGGGCCGGTGGATTTCCTGCTGCGGATCGTCGCCCCCGATGTGGAAAGCTATGAGCGGTTTTTCTTCGAACGGCTCTCGCGCGTGCCGGGAATTCAGGAGATAACCTCGACGGTCGCGCTTTCCGAGATCAAGGCGACGACGGCAGTGCCGATCCCGGCGGGCGGCGACTGAGGCCAAAGGTGAGCGAGGTAGAGGGTATGGCGAACGATCAGGAAGCAGTGCTGGACGACTGGGCGGGCGATCGGGGCGACCGCTGGTGCCGCAACGTCGACGTGATGGAGGAAATGGTCCGCCCCGTAGGCGAGGCATTGCTGGCGGCCGCCGCCTTCCAGCCGGGCGAACGGGTGCTGGAGATCGGATCGGGCGGCGGCTGGACCAGCCGAAAGGCGGCCGATGCGGTGGGGCCGACCGGGCTGGTGGTCGGCCTCGATATTTCGCCGGCGCTGGTGGCCGAGGCCGGACGGCGCGGCGCGGATCGGCCGCAATTGCGCTTTCAATGCGGCGATGCATCGACGGTGGTGCCGGAAGGCGCGCCGTTCGATCGGCTGTTTTCGCGGTTCGGGGTGATGTTCTTTGCCGATCCAAAGGCGGCGTTCCGGCATCTGGCCGGCCTGCTGCGCGCCGGGGGGCGGATGGATATCGCGGTCTGGGCCGACCCCAGGCTCAATCCGTGGATGATGGAGATGCGCCGCGTCGTCTCGGCCCATGTCGAGCTGCCCAAACAGGACCGGCTGGCGCCGGGGCCGTTCCAGCTTGCCGACACCGACTATCTGGATGCCGTGCTGGCCGAGGCCGGGTTCGTCGATGTGCGCCGGCAGATGCTGACGACCCGGATGTTGCAGGGTGGGCAGGACGCGACGCCGGAAGCCGCCTGTGATTTCGTGCTGGGGTCGCTGGCGATCGGCGACGTGCTGGCGGCTGCGCCACAGGCGGCGCAACGGGCGGCGCGGGCCGACCTTGTCGATCTCTATCGCCGGCATCTGACGCCCGATGGCGTGATGATGGAAGGCGCGGTCTGGCTGGTGGAAGCGCGCGTTCGCTGACGTGCTGCTTTCAGGCGGGCACAAAAAAGGGGGCCGCATGGCCCCCTTTTCCGTTTTGCTGGCGGTTGCTCAGTCGTCGTTGCCGGTCAGGAACGACGGCAGGCCGGCATCCGATTCGCCGCCTTCCGGGCGACGCTCGCCACGGTCGCGGCGCGGGCCACGGTTGCCGTTGCGATCGCCACGACCACCCCGGTCGCCGCCCCGGTCGCCGTCGCGGCGCGGGCGGTCGCCGCCTTCGCGCGGTTCCCTCGGCGGGCGGGTGTCGGCCAGTTCTTCGCCGGTTTCCTGATCGACGAGGCGCATCGACAGCTTCACCTTGCCGCGATCGTCGACGCCGATCACCTTGACCTTGACCTGCTGGCCTTCGGTCAGCACGTCGGAGACCTTGGCGACGCGTTCGTTGCGGATTTCCGAGATGTGGACGAGGCCGTCTTTGGCACCGAGGAAGTTCACGAAGGCGCCGAAGTCGGGCATGCCGACCACCTTGCCGCTGTAGATGCGGCCGATTTCAGGCTCGGCGATGATGCCGATGATCCACTGGCGCGCGGCCTCGATCTTGTCGAGGTCGGAGCTGGCGATCTTGACGGTGCCGTCGTCCTCGATGTCGACCTTGGCGCCGGTCGTCGCGACGATTTCGCGGATGACCTTGCCGCCCGTGCCGATGATGTCGCGGATCTTGTCCTTGGGCACCGACATGGTTTCGATGCGCGGGGCGTGCGCCGACATTTCCGTGCGCGTCTCGGTGATGGCCTTCGCCATTTCGCCGAGGATGTGCGCGCGGCCGTCCTTCGCCTGTGCCAGCGCGTGGCGCATGATCTCTTCGGTGATGCCGGCGATCTTGATGTCCATCTGCAGGCTGGTGATGCCGTCGGCGGTGCCGGCGACCTTGAAGTCCATGTCGCCCAGATGGTCCTCGTCGCCGAGGATGTCGGACAGGATCGCGTAGTCCTTGCCTTCGAGGATCAGGCCCATGGCGATACCGGCGACCGGCCGCTTCAGCGGCACGCCCGCATCCATCAGCGCCAGCGACGAACCGCAGACGGTGGCCATCGACGACGAGCCGTTCGATTCCGTGATGTCGGACAGAAGGCGGACCGTGTAGGGGAATTCCTCCTTCGTCGGCAGCATCGGGTGGATCGCCCGCCATGCCAGCTTGCCGTGGCCGATTTCGCGGCGGCCCGGCGCGCCGAAGCGGCCCACTTCACCGACCGAGTAGGGCGGGAAGTTGTAGTGCAGCATGAAGCGTTCGTATTTCAGGCCGTCGAGACCGTCGATCATCTGTTCGGCGTCGGCGGTGCCGAGCGTGGTGCTGACGATCGCCTGGGTTTCGCCACGGGTGAACAGCGCCGAACCGTGGGTGCGCGGCAGGAAGCCGACTTCCGACAGGATCGGGCGGACGGTTTTGGTGTCGCGGCCGTCGATGCGGCGGCCTTCCTTCAGGATCGCGCCGCGAACGATGTCGGCTTCCAGCTTCTTGAAGGTCTTGATGGCCTTCATCTGGGTCTGGCCGTCTTCGTCGGCGAACAGTGCCTTGGCCTTGGCCTTGGCGGCTTCGAGCGCCTCGCGGCGGTCGGACTTTCCGAGCATCCGGTAGGCGGCGTCGATGTCGCCGCCGACTTCGGCTTTCAGGCGGCCGATGATCGCGGCGTCGTCGGAGGCTTTCAGCTCCCACGGATCCTTGGCGGCCTTTTCGGCGAGGCCGATGATCGCCTTGATGACCGGCTGGATCGACTTGTGGGCGAACATGACGGCGCCCAGCATTTCCTCTTCGGAAAGTTCGTGCGCTTCCGATTCGACCATCATCACGGCGTCGGCGGTGCCGGCGACCACGAGGTCGAGGCGACCTTCCTTCAGCGCTTCCTTCGAGGGGTTGAGCTGGTATTCGCCGTTGTGGAAGCCGACGCGGGCACCGGCGATCGGGCCCATGAAGGGCACGCCCGACAGTGTGAGGGCGGCAGAGGCGGCGATCATCGCCACGATGTCGGCCTCGGCGTCGCCGTCGTAGCTGAGTACTTGTGCGATCACGTTGATTTCGTTGTAGAACCCTTCCGGGAACAGCGGCCGGACCGGGCGGTCGATCAGGCGGCTGGTCAGGGTTTCATGCTCGGTCGCGCCGCGTTCGCGCTTGAAAAAGCCGCCGGGGATGCGGCCGGCCGCCGAGAATTTTTCCTGATAGTGAACGGTGAGCGGGAAGAAGTCCTGCCCTTCCTTCACCGACTTCGCCGCAGTGACTGCGCACAGCACCACGGTTTCGCCGTAGGTCGCCATCACGGCGCCATCGGCCTGGCGGGCCACCTTGCCCGTTTCGAGGGTCAGCGTGCGGCCGCCCCATTCGATCGATTGTCTGGCAATGTTGAACATCAGATGCATACTCCATGCCCCTGAGCCAATTGCCAGAGGCGGTTCGGATAGGGGCGAATCTGCCCCGGTGCGTGCTTATTCCCTGCCTTTGGCGAGGGGTGCGCCGCCGCGCGTTCGGCCCGCATGGATTTGCGGGCGATGATAAGGCGACGGGGCGCGCCACCCGGCACGCCCCGTCGGCCCTGTTACTTGCGAAGGCCGAGCTTCGCGATGAGTGCCTGGTAGCGGGCTTCGTCCTTGCGCTTCAGATAGTCGAGAAGCGAACGGCGCTTGTTGACCAGCATCAGCAGACCGCGACGCGAATGGTTGTCCTTGGCGTGGGTCTTGAAATGCTCGGTGAGATTCTGGATGCGCTCGGTCAGGATGGCCACCTGGACTTCCGGGCTGCCGGTGTCTCCGCTGGCGCGGGCATTGTCGGCGATGAGCGCGGACTTGCGCTCGGCAGTGATCGACATCAGGGTTCTCCTACAGCAGGTTGAATCCCCGCACGACCTTCACGTCGTGTTCGGAAACCTCGACCAGCGCCACCGGAACAGGCCCGATGGTGGCGATATATTGGCCGGGTTTCGCGCGGGGCCCCGTCAGGCGCCGGCCTTGTTGCAAGGCTTGGGCTTCATGCGGGTCGACTGCCAGGGCCGGGATGTCGTCCAGTCCGGCAGTCAGCGGCAACAGGGCCTGTTCAGGCGCGGGCCCTTGCACGAGTTCGAGACATTTGTCCAGTGCGACCGCCTGTTCGAGCCCGAACGGACCGGCCGCCGTGCGGCGCAACATGGCGACATGGCCGACGGTGCCAGCGGCCAGCGCGATGTCGCGGGCGAGGCTGCGGACATAGGTGCCCTTCGAGCAGCGGACATCGAACGTGGCGCTGTCGGCCGTCTGTTCCCGCAGGTCGAGCGCGTGGATGGTCACCTCGCGCTCGGCGAGTTCGGGGGCGGTGCCCGCCCTTGCCAGCGCATAGGCGCGCCGGCCATCGACTTTGAGTGCCGAATAGGCCGGGGGGCGCTGGCGGATCGGGCCGGTGAACGCGCCGAGGGCCGCCTGCAGGCGGGCGGCGTCGGGCCGGGCGTCGCATGACGCGATCGCTTCGCCCTCGGCGTCGTCGGTCGTGGTGGCGGTGCCGAAGGCGATGGTGAAGCGGTAGGCCTTGGGTCCGTTCAGCAGCCTGCCGGTCAGCTTGGTGACCTCGCCCAGTGCGATCGGCAGCACGCCCGATGCCAGCGGGTCGAGCGTTCCGCCATGGCCGATCTTGACCTTGCCATGGCCGCCGTTGCGCAAGGCGCGCTTCAGCATGCCGACGACTGCTGCGCTGGTGGGACCGATGGGCTTGTCCACCACCAGCCAGCCGTCGATCCCCATCATTGGCTGCCGGTGCGCACCAGTTGCAGGTCGATCGGCGAGGGCGCCGCCGTGCCGTCGTTCGGGATCATGTTGGCGGTATCGGTGATATACATGAGCTGGCCCTTCGGTGTTTCAATCCGGGCCTGCAGGCGTGGCGATGCCGGGTGGCGTGTGCGTTCGGCGTCGTAGTCGATGACGAACCACAGCGGCACCTGATTGCCTGAAGTGGTGATCTGGAACGAGCCGAGTTCGATTGCCGGGGCATCGGCGCGGGCGGCATCGACCAGCAGCACCTTGGCGCGGGTGCCGGGCACCAGTGCCATGCGGTCGAGCTTGGTGATCGTACCCCAGACGGTGCCGGCGACCGGCGCGGCGGGCAGGCCGGTGCAGCGCTGGCGCACATCCTTGCCACGACGAAGCAGCGCGACATTGCCGGCAAGGATCACCGTGTCGGAATCGTTGACGAAGCGCCTGGCCTTGCTGCGGCCGACCTGTTCCTGCAGGGTGAATTCCTCGCCGCCGCGAATGCCGCGCAGGATGCCGCTGGCCGCGTCATGGCTGAGCACCACCAGATTGCCGTCGGTGCAGACGTAATTTCTGGCCTGCGCCATCGGCAGCAACGGCTGTTGCGCCGCTGGCTGGGCATGCGACGTGGCAGCCGACAGCAGCAGGGCAGGCAGGAAGGCGAGAATGGCGGACTTCAATGGGCTGCTCCCCAGTTTGGCCCCGTCCCGACTTCGACACCCAGCGGGATGCTGAGCCGGAGCGCCGGGGCGGCGGCGGATTCCATGATGGTGCGAATCACCCTGGTTGCGGTTTCGATTTCGTGATCCGGCACTTCGAATACAAGTTCGTCATGCACCTGAAGCAGCATCCGCGTGCCGGTCAAGCCTGCTTCCGCCAGCGCCGGTTCCATGCGGACCATCGCCCGCTTGATCAGGTCGGCTGCGGTTCCCTGCACCGGGGCGTTGATCGCGGCGCGTTCGGCGCCCGCGCGTTCCGACTGCACCTTCGACCGGATCATCGGCACATGCACACGGCGGCCGAACAGCGTGGTGACGAACCCGTCGGCGCGGACCTTGGCCACCGTTTCCGCCATGTAGCGGCGTATGCCGGAATAATGGTCGAGGTAGCGTTCGATGAAATCGGCAGCTTCGGCGCGCGGGATCGCCAGCCGCTGCGCCAGACCGAAGGCGGAAATGCCGTAGATGATCGAGAAGTTGATTGTTTTGGCCCGCGCGCGAAGGTCGCGATCGACGGGCGTTTCGGCCGGCAGGCCGAAGATCTGCCGCGCCGTCAGCCAGTGGATGTCCTCGCCGGTCGTGTAGGCGGCTTTCAGTTCCGGAACGTCGGCCATATGCGCCATCAGCCTGAGTTCGATCTGGTTGTAGTCGGCCGAGAGCAGCACATGGCCGGGCGGCGCGACGAACGCATCGCGGATGCGCCGGCCCATGTCGGTGCGGATCGGGATGTTCTGGAGGTTCGGGTCCGACGAAGCCAGACGCCCGGTCGAGGTGGCGGCCATGGCGAAGCTGGTGTGGACGCGGCCGGTTTCCGGATTGATCTGCTGTTGCAGCGCCTCGGTGTAGGTGGAGCGCAGCTTGGCGACCTGCCGCCAATCCAGCAGCGCGGTTGCGAGTTCGGCGACCGGCGACCCCGGCTGTGCTTCGGCCAGACGTTCGAGTTCGGTGACGTCGGTGGAATATTGGCCGCTGCGTCCCTTCTTGCCGCCCGTCGCCCCCATTTCGGTGAACAGGATGTCGCCCAGTTGCCGTGGGCTGCCAAGGGTGAACGGCCTGCCCGCGATCCGGTGGGCGCGTGCTTCGAGGCTGGCCATGGCGGTGGCGAATTCTGCCGACATGCGCGACAGTTCCACCCGATCGACCAGCACGCCCGCCCGCTCCATGCGCGCCAGCACCGGCACCAGCGGCCTGTCGCACCATTCGTAGGCGCGCGTTACCCTGCTGCGCCAGAGGTCGGGGCGGAGCCGCTGCCACAACCGCAGCGTGACGTCGGCGTCCTCGGCGGCGTAGCGGGTGGCCTGATCGACCGGCACCTGCGCGAAACCGATCGCCGCCTTGCCGGTTCCCGTAACCGACGCATAGCTGATCGGCGTGTGGCCGAGATGCCGCTCGGAAAGATCGTCCATGCCATGGCCGTGCATCCCGCCAGCCAGCGCATAGGAAAGCAGCATGGTGTCGTCGAACGGGCCGATGCCGATGCCGTGGCGGGCCATCACCTGCATGTCGTATTTCAGGTTCTGCCCGACTTTCAGCACCGCCGGATTTTCAAGTAGCGACCGGAGGCCAGCGAGAGCCTGCGCCAGCGGCAGTTGTGCGACCGGTTGCTGCAGCAGCCCTTCGCCCGAGCAGTGGCCAAGCGGCACATAGCAGGCCTTGTTCGGCGCGATCGCCAGACTGAAGCCCACCAGTTCGGCCTGTATCGCGTCGAGCGAGTTCGTCTCGGTGTCGAAGGCGACAACGCCCGCCTGCTCGGCGGCGTCGAGCCACCAGCCCAGCCGTTCGGCGGTGGTGACGGTTTCATAGCCATCATGTTCGAACGCCATGGCGGGCGGCGCGTCGGGCGCCTGGGGCCTGGCGATCGTCTGCGCGGCAGCCTGCCCGGACGCGCCGAGCTTTGCCAGGAGCGTGCGGAAACCGTGCTGCGCGAGAAACGCCGTCAGCCTGTCGACGTCGAGCTGGTGGTTGAGCCGGAGCGCCGGCAGCGGCGGATCGAGCGGGATGTCGCGCTTCAGTTCGACGAGGATGCGCGACAGGCGGGCTGCGTCGGCGTGAGTTTCCAGATTCTCGCGCAGTTTCGGGCGGCGGATTTCACCGGTTGCGGCCAGCACATCCTCGACCGTGCCATACTGGTTGACGAGTTCTGCGGCGGTTTTCGGGCCGACGCCCGGAACGCCGGGGACATTGTCGATGCTGTCGCCCATCAGCGCCAGCACATCGCCGAGGCGGGCGGGCGGCACGCCCCATTTTTCCTGGACGTCCGCTTCGTGGAAGCGGCGGTTCTGCATGGTGTCGAGGAGCGACAGGCCGGGCCGCACCAGTTGCATCAGATCCTTGTCGGAGCTGATGATCGTGACCTGCATTCCGGCAGCGAGCGCGGCTTCCGCATAGGAGGCGATGAGGTCGTCGGCCTCGAGGCCTGGCTCCTCGATGCAGGGCACGCCCAGCGCACTGACAGCATCGCGGATCAGCGGGAACTGCGGCACCAGATCCTCGGGCGGGGGTGGACGGTTCGCCTTGTAGTCGGGGTAGAGATCGTTGCGGAAGCTTCGGCGCCCGGCATCCAGCACGACGGCGAAATAATCATCCTCGGGCGATTTCCGCGCTGCCTCGATCTGGTTCCACAGCATCGACGTGAAGCCGAACAGCGCGCCCACGGGCGTCCCCTCCGGGTTGGTGAGCGGCGGCAGGCGGTGATAGGCGCGGAAGATGAAGCCCGAGCCGTCGATGAGCGTGAGGTGGGGTGGGTGCGCCATTGCGCCTCTCTAGACCAGCGCGCGCCGGGCCGCCACAGGCCGCAGATGCCGATGCAGCCGATGCCGGGCCGGGTCGGGGCTTGGCAAACCAGCGTGCCGTTTGCCAAAGAAGGCATGAGGCCCGCCACCGGAACTGGCGGGGGGAGGAGTAGGGAATGACTGCAACGTGGCCGGCGATGAGCATCGCTGAAGCAACGAAACTGCTGACGGCGCCCGGATCACCGCTGGAAATGGAAACGGTGGTGATCGATGGCCGGCCAACCCGCGCTTGGAAAAATGCGCCGCCGACGTTGCAGCACTGCTTTGCGATCGGGCGCAACTTTGGCGACCGGGTGTTTCTGGTGCTGGACGACGAACGCGTTACGTTCGAGGCGTTTTCCCGCGCGACCATCCGGCTTTCGCAGCATCTGCGCGAACTGGGCGTGAAGCGCGGTGACCGGGTGGCGCTGGCCATGCGCAACCTGCCGGAATGGCCGGTCGCTTTCTATGCAGGCGAACTGCTGGGCGCGATCATGACTCCGCTGAACGCCTGGTGGACGGGTGCGGAACTGGAATATGGCCTGGCGGATTCGGGCGCGGTGGTGCTGATCTGCGACGCGGAACGCCATGAGCGGGTGAAGCCGCATCTGCCGGCGCTGCCCAACCTTGCCCATGTGCTGGTGTCGCGCGGTGGCGACAGGTCGCTGGAGGCGGTGATCGGCTATCCCGGCGAATGGGCGGCGCTGCCCGACGTGGCGACCCCTGAACCCTTCGTCGGGCCGGAGGACGACGCGACGATCTTCTATACCAGCGGCACGACCGGCAAGCCCAAGGGGGCGCTGGGCACGCACCGCAACATCTGCACCAACATCTTTTCCTCGGCCTTCTCGATCGCGCGCAGTTACCTTCGCCGGGGGGAAATGCCGCCGGCGCCAGACCCTGCCGCGCCGCAGAAGTCGATGCTGTTGTCGGTGCCGTTCTTTCATGCGACCGGCTGCGACGCCGTGCTGAACCCGACGCTGGTGTCGGGCGGCAAGCTGGTGTTGCAGCACCGCTTCGACGCCGGAGAGGCGCTGCAACTGATCGAACGCGAGAAGATCAACACGGCCGGCGGGGTGCCGACGATCGCCTGGCAGATCCTCACCCACCCCGACCGCGACCGTTATGACCTGTCGTCGCTGGAAACGCTTGCCTATGGCGGCGCGCCATCGGCGCCCGAGCTGGTGCGGCAGATCGGCGCCACCGGGTCGGCGCCGGGGAACGGCTGGGGCATGACCGAAACCAGCGCCACCTTCACCCACCACATGGCCGAGGACTATCTGCACCGGCCCGAAAGCTGCGGCCCGGCGGTCGCCGTCTGTGACGCCGAAGTGCGCGGGCCGGACGGCCGGGTGCTGCCGCCCGGAGAGATCGGCGAACTCTATGGGTTCGGCCCCAATGTGGTGAAGGGATATTGGCAGAAGCCCAAGGAGACGGCGGAAACCTTCCCCGGCGGCTGGGTGAAAACCGGCGATCTGGCCACCATCGACGAGGAAGGCTTCATCACCATCGTCGACCGGGCGAAGGACATGCTGATCCGGGGCGGCGAGAATATCTACTGCGTCGAGGTGGAGAGCCTGTTGTGCGAGCACCCGGCGGTCATGGATTCGGCGCTGGTCGGCCGCCCGCACCAGACCCTTGGCGAGGAGCCGGTCGCCTTTGTGACGACGAAACCCGGCATGTCGGTCGATCCGGCTGCATTGCAGGCGTTCGTGGGCGCGCGACTGGCGCGGTTCAAGGTGCCGGTTGAAATCTTCGTGCGCGACCAGCCGCTGCCTCGCAACGCCAACGGCAAGATCATGAAAAGTGAACTGAAGAAGGCGCTGGGATGATTGCTGCAACTGCATTGCAGGCGCTTGCGGCGCGGATCGGCACCGCCACCGGCCACCCGGCCGAACTGGGCGACGGCAATGGCGCCGCAGCGCTGGCGGTGCGCGTTCTGGTGCAGGCGCTGACCCCGGTGCCCGACGTTTCGAAGATGTCGGGCCGGCATCTGGCCGATCAGGCCACTACATTGTCGTGGGTGATGCTGCTGCTGCTGCGCAGCGAGGCAACCGATCTGCTGGAGGCGGTGCGCCACATCGAGGCGGCCGCTGCCGACATCGAGGCACGGCCGGTGCTTGGCGGCGAGGGCTGGCGCGCCGATCTGCTGCTGGAGGACGCGCCGGAATGGGCGCGCGGCCAGGGTGCGGCGATCGGCATCAGGATGCGCGTCGGCGTCGCCTGAGGCGGCGGTCAGGGCGTTTCGATGCCCAGATCGCGGATCATGTCATAGAGTGTCGGGCGGCTGATTTCGAGCAGACGGGCGGCCTGGCTGATCGAACCGGCGGCTGCGGTAAGGGCGGCCGTGATGGTGCGCCTGTCTGAAATCATGCGCGATTCCCTGAGCGTCTGCACCGCTGCTTCCGGGGTGTCGGCAAGGTCGAGGTCGTCGGGGGTGATCGACTGCCCGTCGGCCATGATGACGGCGCGCTTCACCCGGTTTTCCAGTTCCCGGACGTTGCCGGGCCAACTGTGCAGGTTGATGGCGGCCAGCGCCGCCGGACCGAAGCGAAGCTGTGCAGCACCCGGCCGGTTGGGGGAAAAGCTGTGCAGGAAGTGGTTCGCCAGCAGGGCGGCGTCTCCCTCGCGGTCGCGCAGGGGGGGGATCGAGATCGTCACTTCGGCGATGCGATAATAGAGGTCCTCGCGGAAACTGCCGTCGGCGATCATCTTTTTCAGGTTGCGGTGGGTGGCGCAGACGATGCGCGTGTCGATGCTGATCGCCTTGCGGCCGCCGATCCGTTCGATCACCCGTTCCTGGATGAACCGCAGCAGCTTGACCTGAAGGTTCAGCGGGATGTCGCCCACTTCGTCGAGGAACAGGGTGCCGCCCTGTGCCAGTTCGATCTTGCCCTCGGTGGTTTTGACGGCGCCGGTGAAGGCGCCGCGCTCGTAGCCGAACAGTTCGGCTTCCAGCAGGTTTTCCGGGATCGCGCCGCAGTTGATGGCGACGAACGGGCCTGGCCGGCGGCCGGATGCGGCGTGCAGCGCGCGCGCCAGCACTTCCTTGCCGGTGCCCGACGCGCCCAGCAGCAGCACCGAAACGTCGGATGGCGCCACCCGCTCGACCATCGAGGCCACCTTCATCATTTCCGGCGAAGCGGTGATGAGATTGGCGAGTTGCGGCTGGGCGGCGGCCGCCAGCCGGCGGTTTTCGGCTTCGAGCTGCGAGACGTGGAACGCCCGGCCGACGATGAATCCCAGCTCGTCGATGTCGACCGGCTTCATGTAGAAATCGAAGGCGCCGAGCGCGATGGCGCGGCGGGCATTGTCGCGCGCGCCATGCCCCGAGGCGACGATGACGCGCGTGTGCGGGGCGATCACCATGATTTCCTCGAGCGTGGCGAACCCTTCCGAGGTTCCGTCGGCGTCGGGCGGCAGGCCGAGGTCGAGCGTGACGACCGCCGGATGACGTTCGCGCAGGATGGCAAGGGCCGTGGCGCGGTCGCCTGCGATCAGCACTTCATAGTCGTCGTAGGCCCAGCGCAACTGGCGTTGCAGGCCCTCGTCGTCTTCGATGACGAGGAGGGCGGGTTTGTTGTCGGTCATGTGCGGTTTGCCCCTGTGCCGGCCATGGCGCCGGGATGCTGGCGTGGAAGGGTGATGAGGAAGCGACTGCCTTCGCCGGGTGCGCTTTCGACGTCGAGGCGCCCGCCATGGGCGCGCACGATTTCGCGCGCTTCGAAGGCGCCGATGCCGAAGCCGCCGTCTTTCGTCGAACGGAAGGGCTTGAACAGTTCGTCGCGGATGAAGCCCGCGGACATGCCGTGGCCGTTGTCGGCGATGCTGATCAGCACGTCGTGGCCGCGATCCTGCATCGACAGGTGGATCGGGGCGCCGGGTGCGCTGGCGTCGATCGCGTTCTGCACGAGGTGCGTGAGCATCGCTTCCAGCCGCGATGCATCGCCGGAAACCGCGAGCGGCTGATCGGCGCCATCGATTTCCAGCGCGGAATGCTGCCGCCTGAGCGTCGCCGCAACCATGGTCAGCACCCGTGCGAGATCGGTTTCACCGGCGGCCTGCGCGGGCGCCGCCGCCATCTGTTCGCCAGCCTGCCGCCCCATCAGCTTCAGAAGGTCGGTCATCTTGGCGACGCTGCTGTTCAGGGTTGCAATCATGTCGGCGCGGAATTCCGGCTTGTCGGCATGGCGTTCGGCGTTGCGGGCGACCAGCCCCAACTGGCTGACGACATTCTTCACGTCGTGCATGACGAACGCGAAGCGGCGGTTATATTCCTCGAAGCTGCGGGCTTCGTCGAGGCGGGCCTGGGTTTCGGCTTCGGCGAGATACGACGCGCCCTGCCGGGCGAGCGTGCGCAGCAGGTCGAAGTCTTCCCAGTTGAGGTCGGCGGCGGCGAGGCTTCGCTGCAACAGCAGGATCGCCGTCAGATGGCCACGGTGCACCAGCGGAACCGCAAGCCAGATCGACCGGTCGGCGGCGGCCCAGTCGGGCAGCGTCAGGAAGCCGTGGCTGCCGCTGGAATTGCCGTGCGCGTCGGCCCGCAGTTCGTCGAAATCGACGATTCTGCCGGAATCGGCGAAGAACATGATGATCGACGATCCGCTGGCGATCTGCGGCGGATCGAGCGACGGCCAGCCCCAGCGCGCGCTGGCTTCGTAGGCGCCGCTGTCTGCCGGCTCGAGCAGTGTGCCGCCCGGACATTCCAGCACCGTCGCCACTGCTTCGATCAGGCGCTCGCGGAACGGGATGTCGCCCGCCTTGCCGGACGCGGTGTCGATCTTTTCGATGAAGCGCAGCCATTCGACGCGATAATCATAGCGATAGCGGTAGAAGTTGCGGGCGATTCGCACCCTGAGTTCGGCACGGAAGCGCGGACTGAGCGCGACCAGTGCGCCGGCGATCAGCATGACCGCAAGGAAGGTGATCTGAAGCAGTTGCCCCCAGTTGCCGCCGGTGATCTTGAGACCATAGGCGAGCACCGACATCGCGATCAGATACAGCCCGATCATCGAGAAGCTGACGGTCTGGAAGGCGGCCTGCCGGGATAGCTGGAAACGCCCGTCGTTTTCGTGCCTGAGCGACAGATAGATCAGCGGCGCCGCCAGCATGTTTACTGCGCCCCGGATCTCGATCAGGGCGTGGTTCGGCGTACCGATCAGGAAATACAGGGTATAGAGGTTGAGATCGTAGGCGAAGATGACGCCGAGGCCGACGGCGAACAGTCGGAAGTGCAGGCCGCCATCATTGCCGCTGTTCACATAAAGGTTGTGCAGCAGCACCAGCCCGGAAATCGCCAGCATCAGCCGTGTGGCGACCAGCAGCAGCGCCGCCGCCGGCTGTTCGGAAAGCGGCAGGCTGGAGGTGCCGAACTGGAACAGGATGTCGAGCGCGAGTTGCAGCGCGATGACGAACCCGAGGCCGAGCGCCACCATGAAGCTTTGCTGCGGGCTGCTGGACAGGCCGAGCGAGCGCCGTTGCAGCAGCAGGAGCACCCCGATCCATGCGGCGGTTCGCAGGGTTTCGAGCCGCGACAGCCACGGGAAACTGTCGATGCCGAAGCGGCCGGCAATCGCCTGCCCGAGCGCCCAGAAGGCGGTCAGGAACGCAGCCAGCGCCACCATCAGCCGCACGCCGGTCGGCGCGCGGCGAAGCAGCAGCATCACCCCCAGCACCGCGAAGGCGATGACGGCGGCAAGATGGCTCAGTTGCCCGATCGTGCTCATCATGGTTGGCATGGCTTGCCGATTGCCTCCGTTGCGACAAGTCTTTGGTGCGGGCCGAAGGCCTGCTGTAAACTGTTTTTACACCTTATCGTTTGTCAATGCTATGGGCCAACCAGACGCGCCTGCCGGTTTGCAAGCCGGCCGGTTCAGGGTATCGGCAGCCGGGTGAACGGAAGGAACCGGCCATGGCCGATGACGCAAAGACAAGGCGCGAGGAACGGCTGAAGGCCGCGCTGCGCGAGAATCTGCGCAAGCGCAAAGGCCGCGACCGCGAGGCCGCCGACCAGCCGGAAGCGCCGCCCACCGAAGGCGGGCTGCCCTGACGCGGCCCTGGTGCGCGCCGTTATTTCCAGCCCAGCGCGCGCGCCATGATGTGGAAGATCGTGTTCTGTTCGATCGTGCCGGAAACCAGCGCGCTGCCCGGCCCGCCGCCGAACAGCGCCACATCTTCGCCGCCATGCGTTTCCGCCGACAGCAGGAACGTCTTGGGTTGCAGGAAGTTCGGGTCCTCGGGTGATTTCGCCGAGGTCAGGTTGCCGCGCGGATTGCGGATTTCCAGCGGGCCGTTCGCATAGCCAAGCGTCGGCATCGGCCGCCCCAACTGGTCGACGACATTGCCCTGCGCGTCGACGGTCGTGCGCCCTTCGCCATCTTCCAGCGGGCGGATGAAGCCGAGGATCGGATTGCCGCGCGGCGGGTAGCCCGCCATGGTGAAGCTGTGGCTGTGGTCGGCGGTGACCAGCACCAGCGTGTCTTTCAAGTCGACGAGTTTCAGCACCTCGGCGACGGTGGCCGACAGTTCGGCTGCTTCGTCGAGGGCACGATAGGCGTTGCTGGCATGGTGGCCGTGGTCGATCCGGCCGCCTTCGATCATCAGCACATAGCCGCGCCCGTTACGCCGGGACTGCGCCTGCAGCTTCCTGACGGCAAAGCCCGCCATTTCCGCAAGCGACGGTTCCTTGCTGCGGTCTGCGTCGACGGCGAAATCCAGATGGTCGGGGTTGAAGAGGCCGAAGACCGGGCCTTGGTCGGCCGGGTTCAGCGCCCGGAACGGGGCCGCCGTCTCGACGAAATGGCCGGCGGGCCATGCCTGCTGCCATTGCGCGACCAGGTCGCGGCCGTCGTCGCGGCTGCCGCCTTTGCCGCTGGGGCGGAACCGGGCAAGCCCGCCGCCCAGCGCCACATCGACGCTGCCCTGAAACCCGGCAAGTTGCGTTGCGATGTCGGCGCAGCCGGATTTGCGGGCCTCGGCCGGATAGTTCCTGTCGGCGCCTTCCCATTCGCGCGACGGAGAGTGGGCGTAAATCGAAGCGGGCGTTGCATGGGTAATGCGGGTGGTGGTGACGATGCCGAGGCCCAGTCCGTGTTCGCGGGCCAGTTCGCCCAGCGTTTTGGGGAATTCGACCGGTGTTCGGCAGGTGCCGGGGCCTTGGCCGGGGCGGATTCCCAGCACGCCGATCCGTGTTTTCGTGCCGGTGCTGATGGCGGCTGCGGTTCCGGCGCTGTCGGGCACCTGGGCGTTGGTGTTGTAGGTTTTCACCAGCGCGCGCGCCGGCAGCCGTTCGAAGCTGAGCAGATTTTCTTCGCCGCCCTCGAAGCCGGGATAGGTGCCGCCTGCGGCCTTTGCGCGCTTTTGCGCTTCGTAGATGCGGGCTGCGGCAATGGTGGAAATGCCCATGCCGTCGCCGATGAACAGGATGACGTTCTTCGCCCGCGCGTTCGCGCCCGGCGTGCTGCTGCGGGCGGTGATTTCCCCTTCCGCCTTTTTCCAGGTCGGTTCCTGGGCGGCGGTGGTTTCCAGCGGCTTTGCGAATGCGGGCGCTGCAAGGATGGCCGCGATCGCGACGAGAGGCAGTTTCATGACAGTTTGATCTCCGTCAGGCGTTGGGTGAGGAAGTCGTGGGCGAGGATCGGCGGCATGGCGGCGCTGCCGGTGAACGGTTCGATCAGCCAGTCGGGCCGGTAGTGCAGGAAGAACGGCATCGAATAGCGCGGCAGGTGCCGCCGGTTGGCGTCCGGATTCACCACCCGGTGCGTGGTCGAGGGCAGGATGCCGCCGGTCTGGCGTTCGAGCATGTCGCCGACATTCACCACGAGGCATCCCGGCGGCACCGGCACTTCCAGCCATTCGCCATCGCGCGACAGCAGTTGCAGGCCTGCTTCCTCGGCGCCGAGCAGCAGGGTGATGACGTTGATATCCTCGTGCGCGCCGGCGCGGAAGGCCTGTGCGCCGGGATCGACCGGGGGGTAGTGCAGCAGCCGCAGGATCGAGTTGCCGTCGCTGACCGCATGGCCGAAGAAATCCGGCGGTCTGCCCAGATGTACGGCGATCGCCTGCAGCAGCCGCCGGCCCGTTTGTTCGAAGGTGGCGAACAGCGCCTGCATGGCGGGGCGGAACGCCGGGACGGTATCATCGGGCCAGATGTTTTCGGCCATGATGTGGCGGAACGGATGGCCGGCCGGCAAGTCGCGGCCGACGTGCCAGAATTCCTTCAGATCCGAGAGGCTGGCCCCCTTGGCGGTTTCGATGCCGAACGGGGTATAGCCGCGCTGCCCGGCGCAGCCGGGCTGGTGGTAGCGCTGTTTGTCGGCCTCCGGGAGGGCGAAGAAATGCTGCGCTGCCGCAGCCGCCGCGTCGATCGTGGCGGGCGGGATGCCATGGCCTTCGACGACGGCAAAGCCGGTGCGGCGGAAGCTGTCGCCAAGTTGCTGTGCGGCATCGGCAAGCGACGTTTCGACCAGTGAAAGCTGCACTGGGCAGATGTCGGCGCGAATCGTCATTGCTGCTGTTTAGAACGCATTGCGCCCATGCGCGAGGCGCCGGTTCATGGCGCAACCGACAGGTTGTGAAGCGGGTTCCTGCGCGCCACTGTGCGAGCAAAGGGAGAGTGGGGACATGATGGACTTCGACTATGTGATCGTCGGGGCGGGATCGGCGGGATGTGTGCTGGCGAACCGGCTGACCGCCGATGGCAGGCACCGGGTACTGCTGCTGGAAGCAGGCCCTTCCGACTGGAATCCGATGATCCACATCCCGGTCGGCTATGCGACCACGCTGCACAATCCTTCGGTCAACTGGCTTTATGAAACCGAGGCCGATCCGGAAACCGGCGGGCGCACCCATGTCTGGCCGCGCGGCAAGGTGCTTGGCGGGTCGTCGTCGATCAACGGGCTGATCTATGTGCGCGGCCAACTGGCCGACTATGACAACTGGGCGCAACTTGGCGCGACCGGCTGGGGCGCGGCCGATGTTCTGCCCTATTTCCGCCGTTCGGAAGCCAATGAACGGCTGGACGACGAACTGCACGGCAGCGACGGGCCGCTGAACGTAAGCGATGCGACGACACACCACCCGGTATCCGATGCAGTGATCGAGGCCGGCGTGCAGGCGGGCCTTGCCTTCAACGACGATGTGAACGGCGCGGTGCAGGACGGGATCAGCTATTTCCAGCTTACGGTGAAGAACGGCCGACGCTGGTCGGCCGCGATGGGCTATCTGCGCCCGGCGATGAAGCGCAGCAATCTGGCCGTCGAAACCGAGGCGCAGGTGGCCGAGATCCTGTTCGACGGCAAGCGGGCGACCGGCGTTACCTTCCGGCAGGACGGGCGCATGGTGACGGCCCGTGCCGCGCGCGAAGTGATCGTGGCGGGCGGAGCGGTGAACTCGCCGCAGATCCTGGAAGTGAACGGCATCGGCGACCCGGCGGTGCTGCGGGCGGCCGGCATCGAGGTGCGGCATGCGCTGCCGGGTGTCGGCGCCAATCTGCAGGACCATTATGTGGTCGGTTCGCAGTATCGGCTGAAGCCAGGCACCATCAGCGTAAACGAACTGAGCCGGGGCTGGCGGCTGGTGGCCGAGGCGGCGAAATATGCAGTCGCCCGCAAGGGACTGCTGACGCTGTCGGCAGCGCATATTCAGGCCTATATCCGCACCCGCCCCGGCCTTTCCGGCCCGGCCGTGCAGTTTCCTATCCTGCCGGCGACCGCGGATGTGGAAAAGCAGGCGGAAACCGGGAAATCGGTGCTGGAGGAACTGCCGGGGCTGACCATCGCCCCCTGCCAGCTTCGCCCGGAAAGCCGGGGCACGGTGCACGCCATATCGGCGGACCCGTTTGCCCGGCCATCGATCCGGCCCAACTATCTGTCGGATCCGATCGACCGGCAGACGATCGTCGAGGGGTTGAAGTTCGGTGATTCGCTGACAGCACAGGATGCACTGAAGCCGTGGGTGGAATCGCGTATCCGGCCCGTAGCCGGGCCGCTGTCGGACGCTGACTGGCTGGAATATGCCCGCGCCATGGGCTCGACCATCTATCACCCGGTCGGCACCTGCCGCATGGGCCAGGCGGGCGATGCGGGCGCCGTCGTCGATCCGGCCGGCAGGGTGCACGGGATCGCCGGGCTGCGTGTGGTCGACGCCAGCATCATGCCGCGGCTGGTGTCGGGGAACACCAACGCGCCGACGATCATGATCGCCGAGAAGATTTCCGACGCGATTCTGGCGGATGCGCGCGCGGCGGCCGCCTAGGGCCTAGGCGAACACCGCCTGCAAGACCCGGTCGTAGATGCGGGCCAGGGCTTCGATGTCGGCGACGGACGCCTGTTCGTCGACCTTGTGCATCGACTGGCCGGGCAGCCCGAACTCGACCACCGGGCACATGCGGCGGATGAAGCGGGCATCTGACGTTCCGCCCGTCGTCGAGAGTTCGGGCGAGCGGCCGGTTTCCGCTTCGACGGCTTTTGCCACCAGCGCCGACAATTCGCCCGGCGCCGTCAGGAAGGCTTCGCCGGAAATCCGGATCTCGACTTCGGCGGAAGCGGCGTGGGCGGCGACCGTCCGGCGGATCCAGTCGGCAAGGTCGGGGCCGCGATGGCTGTCGTTGAAGCGGATGTTGAGGCGGGCGCGGGCGGCTGCCGGGATGACGTTCGAGGCCGGGTTGCCGACCATGATGTCGGTCACCTCGAGGTTGGAGGGGCTGAACCATTGCGTGCCTTCGTCGAGCGTGCGGGCTTGCAGTTCGGTCAGGATCGCCAGCAGGCGCGGGATCGGATTGTCGGCCCTGTCCGGGTAGGCAACATGGCCCTGCGCACCATGAACCGTAAGCCACGCGTTCAGGCTGCCGCGCCGGCCGATCTTCATCATGTCGCCAAGCTGGTGGGCGGACGTCGGTTCGCCGACAAGGCACATGTCGGGGCGGTGGCCCTGTTCCGCCATCCAGCGCAGCAGCGCGTCGGTGCCGTGGATCGCCGGGCCTTCCTCGTCTCCGGTGATGAGGAAACTTAGCGTGCCTTTTGCGCCGCGCCCGACATGGCGGGCAGCAGCCGCGACCATTGCCGCCAGCGCCGACTTCATGTCGGCGGCGCCCCGCCCGACAAGGATACCGTTTTCGATTTCCCCGCCGAAAGGATCGACCGACCAGCCCTGCCCTTCCGGCACGACATCGGTGTGGCCGGCAAAGGCGAAATGCGGCGCGCCCTGGCCGATGGTGGCGAACAGGTTCTCCACCGGATCGTCGGGCGCTTCGCCGAATCGCAGCCGGTGGCAGGTGAAGCCGAGGCTGCCGAGTACATGCGCCATCACGCCGATGGCGCCGGCGTCGGCCGGTGTCACCGATGGGCAGCGGATCAGCGAACGGGCGAGGGCGACGCTATCCATCCCTAGTATTCGTAATCCGGGGCGAGGATGGTTTCCTGCGCGGCGGCGGCCAACCATTCCGCCACCAGCGGATACGCCATCGCCCGCTGCCGATAGGCGTTTGCGGCGTCCGTCAGTTGCACGTCATAGGTGGTGAAGCGGCTGGCGATCGGCGCGAACAGCATATCGACTGCGCCCCACTGGTTTCCGGCAAGCCAGGGACCGCCGAACCGCGCCAGCCCGGTTTCCCACAGATACTGGATGCGCTCGACATCGGGCAAGGCAGCAGCGGCTAGCTGCCAGCCCGGATAGTGGCGCATGCAGTTCATCGGACAGGCCTGCCGCAGCGCCATGAAGCCCGCCTGCATTTCAACCGCAGCCGAAAGCGCGAAGGCGCGCGGCGCGTCTGCCGAGGGCCAGAAGCGGCTGCCGCCCGACTTGCGGTCGAGCCATTCGATGATGGCAAGCGTGTTCCAGACGGTGACGCCCGCATCGACCAGAACCGGCACCTTGCCCGCCGCCTCGCGATAGACGCCGCCGGTTCGGATCGACTGCCATTCCGTCGAATAGAGGTCGATCAATTCTTCCTCGAAGGGGAGGCCGGAATGGCGGGCGGCGAGCCAGCCGCGCAACGACCAGGAAGAATAGCGGCGGTTGGCGATGTGAAGTTTCAGCATGTGGCGATCGTTAGCCCGTTCGGGCCGCCGTGTCAGCGGCAGAGATCGGCGCTTGCGCTGGCCCGATGCACAGCATAGCATTTTCACAGGGGGGGAAATGCTGTCACTGCGCTTTTATCTGCCGCATCCGGGCCTGCGCGACTGCATCTCGACCTATTACGCCCTCGATGTGGGGGATGTGCCGATTGATGACCGGCTATTGCCTGAATGGGCAAATGTGCGCTTTTCGATCGAAGGGTCGTGGGCGATCGCCTTCGATGGCACGCGCGGCCCGTTGCAGCGCGCGACCGATGCTTCGTTGTTCGGGCCGACGGGAAGGGCGGCGCGGATCACCGGCGCTGCCGGTTCCCGGCTGTTCGGTTTCGGCATTCTGCCAAATGGCTGGGCCAGGCTGGTGCAGACTTCGGCGAGGCCGTTCGTCGACAAGGTGCTGCCCTTGGATACGGTGATGGGCGTGCATGCCGGCCGCTGGCTGGATGCGCTGCGCCATTGCGACGACGACGCGGCGCGGGTGCGGCGGATGGACCGGCTGCTGCTGACGACGCTGCGCAGTGCGCCGCCTGCCGGGCGGGCGTTGCCGCGTGTGCACGGGGCGCTGGTTGCGCAGGAGTTCGCCAGCGTCGGCGCCTTTGCCCGCGAAGTCGGGATGTCGGAGCGGACGCTGGAGCGTTTTTGCGGGCGCATGTTCGGATTTACCGCCAAACCGTTGCTGCGGCGGCAGCGGTTTCTGCGGACGCTGGAGCAGATCCTGCGCCACCCCGGCAGGCCATTATCCGAGTCGATCGGCGGCAGCTATGCCGACCAGCCGCATTTCGTCCGCGAGTTTCGCGCCTTCATGGGGCCGGCACCGACTGCCTATCTGGCCGAGCCGCGCAATCTGATGCGGCTTGCCGCGATCGAGCGGGAGCGGGCCATCGGGCAGATGATGCAGGGACTGCACCACCCGCCCGGTTGACCACGCTGCTGGCTTCAGAGGCGCTCGATGATGATGGCAGGCGCCATGCCGCCGGCGGCGCACATGGTGACGAGGCCGCGCTTCAGGTCGCGGCGTTCCAGTTCGTCGAGGACGGTGCCGATCAGCATCGAGCCGGTGGCGCCGATCGGGTGGCCGAGAGCGATGGCGCCGCCGTTGACGTTGACCTTGTCGCGGTCGAGCTTCAGGTCGCGGATGAATTTTTCGGCGACGACGGCGAAGGCTTCGTTGATTTCGAACAGGTCGATGTCGGCGATAGATAGACCGGCCTTTTCCAGCACCCGCCGTGCCGCCGGGACCGGGGCGTTCAGCATCAGCGTCGGGCAATCGCCCATGTTGGCGATGGTGACGATCCGGGCACGCGGCTTCAGCCCGTGCTTTTGCGCATAGCCCTTGCTGGCCACCAGCACGGCGGCCGCGCCATCGACCACGCCCGACGAGTTGCCGGCATGGTGGAAATGCTCGATCCTGAGGTCGGGGTATTTCTGGTTGATGAGGCGGCGGAACGTTGTGCCGCGTTCATCGAGCGGCAGGTCGGCGATCTTGGTGAAGCTGGGTTCGAGCGCGGCCAGCCCCTCGGCGGTGGTTTGCGGGCGGGGGAATTCCTCGTGGTCGAGGGCGACGCTGCCGTCTTCGTTGAGGACCGGCACGACCGACTTGGCGAAGCGGCCTTCGGCGATCGCCTGTGCGGCGCGCTTCTGGCTTTCGAGGCCGAGCGCGTCGAGGTCGGCGCGGCTAATCCCCTCCATCGAGGCGATCGCATCGCCGCAGACGCCCTGGTGCGACTGCGGGTGAATCTTTTGCAGGTGCTGGTTGCCCGAGCCCATCATCATCGGCGCCATGCCGGCGGCGCGTTCTTCGGCGGCCATGGTGGTGGTGAGCGACATCATCTCGGTGCCGCCGGCGATGATGCATTCCTCGAGGCCGGACATCACCATGCCTGCGGCAAGATTGACCGCCGTGATGCCGCCGCCGCAGAAACGGTCGAGCGTCATGCCGGACGAGCGGATGTCGAAGCCGGCATCGAGCGCGGCCATGCGCCCGAGATCGCCGCCCTGCTTGCCCTTCTGGCTGCTGGTCGACCAGATCACGTCGTCGACGGTTGCCGTTTCCAGCCCGTTGCGCTGGGCGATCGCCTTCAGCACGGTTGCCGCAAGATGCTGCGGGTGCAGGTGCGACAGCGCGCCCTTGCCGGGTTTGCCCACGCCGCGCGGCGTGCGGACTGCGTCGATGATATAGGCTTCGGCCATATTCCTTCTCCTTCGGGGGAAATGCGATAAGCCACTGCGCGGTTCGCTCTACTGTGCGAATCGCGAGGCAGGCACTTTGCGGCTTTGGGTGCATGGCAGCAACGAACCGAAATCCGGGAGGAACAGCATGGCATTCAAAACGCGAATCACCGAGTTGCTGGGGATCGAGCATCCGATCGTGCAGGGCGGGATGCAGTCCGTCGGCTATGCCGGGCTTGCGTCGGCCGTGTCGAATGCGGGCGGTCTTGGCATCCTGACGGCGCTGACCCAGCCCAGCCCCAAGGCGCTGGCCGAAGAAATCGAACGCTGCCGTGCGATGACGGCAAAGCCGTTCGGCGTGAACGTGACGGTGTTTCCGACCACCATGTCGCCGGATTATCTGGGTTATGCCAAGGCCGCCCTCGATGCGGGCGTGCGCATCTTTGAAACGGCGGGCACACAGCAGGTCGTCGAAGTGTGGCAGGCGGTGAAGGAGGTGCCCGGCACGGTGATCCTGCACAAATGCACATCGGTCAGGCACGCGCTGTCGGCCGAGCGCAAGGGCGTGGACATCATTTCGATCGACGGGTTCGAATGCGCGGGCCACCCCGGCGAGGACGACATCCCCGGCCTGATCCTGATCCCGGCCGCCGCCGACAAGGTGAAAATCCCGCTGCTGGCGTCGGGCGGGTTCGGCGACGGGCGCGGGCTGGTGGCGGCATTGTCGCTGGGGGCCGAAGGCATCAACATGGGCACCCGCTTCTGCGCCACCAAAGAAGCGCCCATCCACGACAATGTGAAGCAGAAATATATCGAGAACGACGAGCGCGGCACGCACCTGATCTTTCGCAAGTTCCACAACACCGCGCGGGTCGGCAAAAGCGATGTGTCGGATGAAGTGGCGCGGCGGCTGGCAAACCCCGACGCGGTGTTCGAGGATGTTCGCGCGCTGGTGTCGGGCGTGGCAGGCAAGGAACTGCTGGAAACCGGCGACCTGACCCGTGGCGTGTTCTGGGCAGGAATGGTGCAGGGGCTGATCCACGACGTGCCGACCTGCGACGAGCTGATCCGCCGCATCGTTTCCGAAGCCGAGGCCATCCTCGACAACCGGCTGGCGGGCTTTCGCCGCCGGGGGTGAAGCGGTTCTGCGGCTTTCCGCACATGGTTCCGGCCGGGTGATTCCACCCGGCCGGAACATGTTCTATGGGAAGCGCGCAGTTTCAGGAGGCCCCGGTGAAAAGTCGTGCAGCAGTAGCGTTCGAGGCCGGAAGGCCGCTGGAAATCGTCGAAGTGGACCTGGATGGGCCGCGCGCGGGCGAGGTGCTGGTCGAGATCATGGCGACGGGCGTCTGCCATACCGACGCCTATACGCTTGGCGGCCACGACAGCGAGGGTATCTTCCCGTCGATTCTGGGGCATGAGGGCGCGGGCATCGTGCGCGAAGTGGGGGCGGGTGTCGCCAGCGTTGCCCCCGGTGACCATGTGATCCCGCTGTACACGCCCGAATGCCGCCAGTGCAAAAGCTGCCTTTCCGGCAAGACCAACCTGTGCACCGCGATCCGGGCGACGCAGGGCAAAGGGTTGATGCCGGACGGCACCAGCCGCTTTTCCCTGAACGGCAAGCCGATCTTTCATTACATGGGCTGTTCCACCTTTTCGAACTTTACCGTGCTGCCGGAAATCGCCGTTGCGAAGATCCGCGACGATGCCCCGTTCCAGACCAGTTGCTACATCGGCTGCGGCGTGACGACCGGCGTTGGCGCTGTCGTCAACACGGCGAAGGTGCAGGTGGGCGACAGTGTCGTCGTCTTCGGGCTGGGCGGGATCGGCCTGAACGTGGTGCAGGGCGCGCGGCTTGCCGGGGCGCGCCGGATCATCGGTATCGACCGCCGCGCCGAGCGCGCCGATTGGGGGCGGCAGTTCGGCATGACCGACTTTCTGCACAGCGACGGCATGGACCGCGACCAGATCATCGCGCGGGTGCTGGAAATGACCGATGGCGGAGCCGACCACAGTTTCGACTGCACCGGCAACACCGAAGTGATGCGCACGGCGCTGGAATGCTGCCACCGGGGCTGGGGGCAGTCGGTGGTGATCGGCGTGGCGGAAGCGGGCAGGGAAATCTCGACACGGCCATTCCAGTTGGTGACCGGCCGCGTGTGGAAGGGAACCGCCTTTGGCGGCGCGCGCGGGCGCACCGATGTGCCGAAGATCGTCGACTGGTATATGGAAGGCAAGATCGCCATCGACCCGATGATCACGCATGTGCTGAAGCTGGAGGAGATCAACACCGCCTTCACGCTGATGCAGGAAGGCAAGAGCATCCGCAGCGTGATCGTCTATTGATGCGCGAGCCGGGCTATATCCTTGCTTTCACCTGCCGCGATTCGGTCGGGATCGTTGCCGCCGTCACCAGCGTGCTGGCGGAAAGCGACGGCTTCATTCTGGACAGCCAGCAATATGCCGACCTTGAAACCGGGCGTTTCTTCATGCGCCTGCTGTTCAAGCCTTCGGGCGGGCGGTTTCCGCCGACCCGCGATGCCGTGCATGCGCTGATCGCCCCGGTTGCCGCCCGCTTCGGGTTCGACTGGAAACTGGTGGCGGCCGATGCGCGGCCGAAGCTGCTGCTGGCTGCTTCCCGGCAACTGCACTGCCTGCACGACCTGCTGTATCGCTGGCAGACCGGAATGCTGCCGATCGATATCGTGGGGGTTGCGGCCAACCACGAGGACGCACGCGCGCTGACGCAACGCCACGGCCTGCCGTTTTTCGCGCTGCCCGAGGGCGCTGCCGCCAAGGCCGCGCGTGACGCCGAACTGGCCCGCCTGATGCACGAGACCGGGGCCGGCCAGTTGGTGCTGGCCCGCTATATGCAGGTGCTTGGCCCGGAACTGGTGCAGCAGTTTGCCGGGCGCATCATCAACATCCACCACAGTTTTTTGCCCGGCTTCATCGGTGCGCGGCCCTATCACCGTGCACATGCACGCGGTGTGAAGCTGATCGGGGCGACGGCGCATTTCGTCACCGAGGATCTGGATGAAGGCCCGATCATCGAACAGGCGGTCGAGCGGGTGGACCATCGCGCTTCGGTCGATGAACTGATCGCGATAGGCCGCGACATCGAGGCGCGGGTGCTGCGGCGCGCAGTGCTGGCGGTGGCGCAGCAGCGGGTGTTCCCGAACAACGGCCGGACGGTGGTGTTCCGCTGAGCAGCGGCCGCCCTAGCGCGCCACCAGTTCCGCAATCGAGGCCGACGCCGGATTGGCGATGACATCGGCGGTGCGCCCGGCCTGCACGATCCGCCCCTGTTCCAGAACGGCGATGCGGTCGGCCAGCGGCGCGATGTCTTCGATGTCGTGGCTGACGAGGATCGTCGGCATGGCAAGGCGGGTGCGAAGCTCGTGCAGGGTTGCGGCGAGCGCGCGGCGGGTCGGCCTGTCGGTTGCCGAGAAGGGTTCGTCGAGGAGCAGCAGACGCGGGTTGCGCGCCAGTGCCCGCGCCAGCGCAAGGCGTTGCTGCTGCCCGCCCGAAAGCTGCGCCGG
>NZ_DBNHFX010000026.1:0-13600 GCF_057137845.1 Sandaracinobacteroides sp.
TCGCGGTAATAGACATCGCCCAGCCCGTCGATGAAGCGCCCTTCGGGCCTTGCGTGCCATGCGTGCCACCCCTGCCAGGGGCCTTCTTCCACCAGTGATGCAGCCATGGGCAGCGACTAGCGGGCACACCGCCCGGCCGCAACCTCTCTGGGTTGCAAGCCCTCAGGCCGGGCGAACAGGAAAACAGTCGAACCCGGCGGCGGCGGCGTGCGCACACAGACGGATTGCGTCGTCTTTGCTGTCGACACCGGTTACCTGAAGCCTTGTCAGCGGCTTTCCGGGAACTGCCTCGAAGTGCGGCGTGAAGGCACCGATCGCCGGGCTGTGCGCCTTGGCGTCGGCCCAGGCCTTTTCGGCGGCCGCTTTGGACCCGAACGCGCCGAGCTGGATGCGCCAGTCGCCGCGCGTCTGCCTGACGTTCGCGGCTGCGGGTGCCTCTCGGACAACGGCTGCAACCTGAGGCTGCGTGAACGGCCGGTCGAGGCGGGCCAGTGCCTCTGCCGCCCACGCCTGACGGTCGTCTGGTGTTGCCGCGATCGCACGCTTCACCTCGACTGCGGCGGCATCGCAAAATCCAGCCTGTGCCGTTGGCGAAGCGAAGTGGTTGTAAAGCCTCGTCATGTCGGCATCCAGCGCGCGCTGCCAGTTGCCGCCTTTCGCCCGATATTCATCCGACAGCGACTGGTAGGCCGTGGCCAGAAGTTCCCGTTTGGCCTTCAGGAACGCGTTGTAATCGGTCACGATCGCCGGCCCGACACGCTGCGCGCACGAAAGCGCCGCGACATTCAGCCCCGCCCGCACATGCCACAGCGTTTCCAGCGGATCGAGGTTCTGGTGGATCGGGCTGAGCGTCGCAGGGGCAGGCGCCGGCCGCGCGGGCTGCGGCGCAGGCGCCCTTGAGGAGCAACCGGCAAGCGCCAGCAACCCGAGGACGATCGGCACTGCCGCCAGCCGCTGCGCGTTCCGTGCAGGCCGGTTGCGGCCCGCCTGCACCGATCGCCCGTGCATGCTGGCAGTGATTTGCATCAAACCGCCCGCGCCACCATCATCTTCTTGATTTCTGCAATCGCCTTCGCCGGGTTCAGACCCTTGGGACAGACGTTGGTGCAGTTCATGATCGTGTGGCAGCGATACAGGCGGAAAGGGTCTTCCAGATCGTCGAGACGCTCGCCAGTCATTTCATCGCGGCTGTCAGCCAGCCAGCGATAGGCCTGCAACAGGATCGCCGGGCCAAGATAGCGATCGGAATTCCACCAATAGCTGGGGCATGCCGTCGAGCAGCAGGCGCACAGGATGCACTCGTAAAGGCCGTCCAGCTTCTCGCGGTCTTCCGGCGATTGCAGCCGTTCCTTCATCGCCGGTTCCGGCGAGGCGGTCCGCAACCACGGCTTGATCGACGCATATTGCGCATAGAAATGCGTCATGTCGGGGACGAGGTCCTTCACGACATGCATGTGCGGCAACGGCGTGATCTGCACATCGCCTTTCACTTCGTCGATCGCCAGCGTGCAGGCCAGCGTATTGGCGCCGTCGATGTTCATCGCGCAGGATCCGCAGATCCCCTCGCGGCAGGAACGGCGGAAGGTCAGCGTCGGGTCCAGCTCGGACTTGATCTTGATCAGCGCATCGAGAACCATCGGCCCGCAATCGTCCAGATCGATCTGGTAGCTGTCATAGCGCGGGTTCTGGCCGTCGTCCGGCGACCAGCGATAGATCCGGAACGTCTTGACGCGCCCCGCACCCGAAGCGGCCGGGAAGCTTTTCCCGTTGCCGCTGATCCTGCTGTTGGCGGGCAGTGAAAATTCAACCATGTCGGACCCCTCAGTAAACCCGCGCCTTGGGCTGGATATATTCGATCTCGTCGGTCAGGGTGTGCGTATGCACCGGCCGGAAGTCGATGCGCACACCGCCCCCCTGCCCGCCCCAGCCATCGTGCCAGACGATCGAATGCTTCATCCAGTTGGCGTCGTCACGGTTGGGGTAATCCTCCCGCGCGTGGGCGCCACGGCTTTCCTTGCGATTGAGCGCGCTGCGGATCGTGACCTGCGCCTGCACGATCAGGTTATCCAGCTCCATCGTCTCGACGAGGTCGGTGTTCCAGACCAGCGAGCGGTCCGTCACCCCGATGTCCTTCATCGAAGCATAGACCTTGTCCATCTGCTGGACGCCTTCGGCCATCAACTCCTCGGTGCGGAACACCGCGCAATGCGTCTGCATCGATTTCTGCATGTTCTGCCGGATTTCAGCAGTCGGCGCGCTGCCCTTGGCATAGCGGAAATGATCGAGCCTGGTCAGCGCGAAGTCGGCGGAATCCTTCGGCAGCGGCCGATGCGCGGTGCCCGGCTTCACCAGTTCGGCAATGCGGTGCCCGGACGCGCGCCCGAAGACCACCAGATCGATCAGGCTGTTCGAACCCAGCCGGTTGGCGCCGTGCACGGAAACGCACGCAGCTTCGCCAACCGCAAACAGGCCCGGAATCACATGATCGGGGTTGCCGTCCTTCAGTTGCACCACTTCGCCGTGGTAGTTCGTGGGGATGCCGCCCATGTTGTAGTGGACGGTCGGCACCACCGGCAGCGGTGCGCGCGTCAGATCGACACCGGCGAAGATCTTGCCCGTTTCCGTGATACCCGGAAGCCGCTCGTGCAGGATCTTGGGGTCGATGTGGTCGAGGTGCAGGAAGATGTGATCCTTGTGCTTGCCGACGCCGCGCCCTTCGCGGATTTCCATCGCCATGGCGCGGGCGACGACGTCGCGGCTCGCAAGGTCTTTCGCCGACGGCGCGTAACGCTCCATGAAGCGCTCACCCTCGGAGTTGGTGAGATATCCGCCCTCGCCGCGTGCGCCCTCGGTGATGAGGACGCCGGCGCCGTAGATGCCGGTCGGGTGGAACTGGACAAACTCCATGTCCTGCAACGCAAGGCCGGCGCGCAGCACCATGCCGCCGCCATCGCCGGTGCAGGTGTGGGCCGAAGTCGCCGAGAAAAAGGCCCGCCCATAGCCGCCGGTCGCCAGCACCGTCGTATGCGAGCGGAAGCGGTGGATCGAACCGTCTGCCAGACAGATGGCGATGACGCCACGGCACTCTCCGCCTTCCATAATCAGGTCGATGGCGAAATATTCGATGTAGAAGTCGGCGTCATACTTCAGGCTCTGTTGATAGAGCGCGTGCAGCATGGCGTGGCCGGTCCGGTCGGCGGCGGCGCATGTGCGCTGTGCCGGCGGGCCTTCACCCATGTTCTGCATCATCCCGCCGAACGGGCGCTGATAGATGCGCCCTTCCTCGGTGCGGCTGAACGGAACGCCTGCGTGTTCCAGCTCATAGACGGCGGCCGGAGCTTCGCGCACCATATATTCGATCGCGTCCTGATCGCCCAGCCAGTCCGAGCCTTTGACGGTGTCGTACATGTGCCATGTCCAGTGGTCCGGACCCATGTTGCCAAGGCTTGCCGCGATGCCGCCCTGCGCCGCAACGGTGTGGCTGCGGGTCGGGAACACCTTGGTGATGCAGGCCGTTTTCAGCCCGGCGCCCGCAATCCCCATGGTTGCGCGCAGGCCGGAGCCGCCGGCACCGATGACGACGGCATCATAGCTGTGATCGACGATCTTGTAGGCTTCAGGCACGTGCGCCTCCGAAAGCGATGGACAGCACCGAGAAAGCGGCAACGGCCGCAGTGCCGAGAATGAAGAAATTCAGGGCAAGGAAGGCGAGCAGCTTCGTACCTTCACCCTGGACATAATCCTCGATCATCACCTGCACACCAAGGCGGGCATGCCAGAAAACCGAAAGGATAAACAGCAGCATGGGCGTAGCCGCCAACGGCGACGACAACCACGCAACGACGCTTGCCCGATCGAGCGACGGCAGCAGGATCAGCGACGTCACGAACCAGGTGATCAGGATGATGTTGCCGGCCGCAGTCACGCGCTGGAGCCACCAGTGGTGCACACCGCCCTTCGCCGACCCGAGGCCGCGCGCGCGCTTCATGTCCGAGACGCTGTGGAACTTCGTAGCCATCAGAACCCTCCGGCCTTGCAGAAGTGGAACACCGCCCAGAACAGCGCCGTCAGCACGATGGCGCCGACCCACGCGATCGTGGCCGAATGGCGTGACATCGCCTTTTCATAGCCCCAGCCGGAATCCATCAGCAGGTGCCGCAGCCCCGACATCAGGTGTTGCGCGGCAGCCCAACTGAGGCCGACCCAGATGATCCAGCCAAAGATGCTGCCGGCGAAGCTGGAAAACAGGTCATACGCCTCGGCCGAGGTGGCAGCAGCGGCGAGCCACCATGTGAACATCACCAGCCCTGCAAACGCCAGCCCGTTGCCGGTGATGCGATGGGTAATCGAAGTGATCGCATAGACGCGCCACTTCCAGATCGAGAGGTGCGGAGAGAGCGGCATTTTCTCAGCCATGGCCATTACCCGCCTTGCCCATCGAAATATCCCCTTGAACAATCTGGTTGTCGCGTGTTGCGGACGCATTGGGCGGAATCGGCGCCCGTTGCAACCGCTGATGCTTCATAGCCCCGATCCCGCCGCGCGACCATATCAGCCATGCATCATCTGCATGGCTGGGGCTTCAGACACCTCGAATATCGTTGGCCCCGCACTGGACGAGGATCGTTCGTTCGAGCGCAGCATAGCGATGCACCAGCCCCTCGCGGTAGGTTTCGTCGGCCATCATCGCCAGAAAGTGCTGGCGGCTGGGATACTCGACGATCAGCATACGGTCCCAGTCGGTCGCGGCGGCGTCGCCCACCAGCGCCTGCATGACCGGGCCATTATAGATCGGGCGGGCGCAGCTGATGTCGCCAACGGTGCCGACGAACAGCCGTTCGTAGCGGCGATAGGCTTCCGCTCCGCTGCAACCGGCGCCCGCGTGCCCTTCCGGATAGTTCGCCTTCTCGCGGAACTTCAGCAGGTTCAGCATCACGACAGGCCCTTCCGGGCCATCGTCGCGCAAGGCGCGCACACGCTCGCCGGTCGGGTCCACGTCGGAATGATAGTTGGCGGGTGGAAAGGTCATGCGCGCTCCTCCTGCGGTGGCTTGCCATTGCCTTGATCGTCAAGCATGGGCAGCACGCGGCGGCAACCCGCGACCTTGGGAGGGGATCAAGGCAATGGCAATCAACCGGCTGCCCAACGGCCATCGCCCGCCACCCGAACCTGCACACATTATCACATGACCGGTCCGCTGGAATTAGCGGCGGCGCTTCTGCTTCTGGTCAATGTGTGGCTGGTCGCTCGGCGGTCGCTCTGGAACTATGCGTTCGGGCTGGTTGCCGTAACGCTTTACGCGTTCGTCTTCTGGGAAGCGCGGCTGTATTCGGTTGCCGGGCTGCAACTGCTGTTCATCGCATTGAACCTCTATGGGCTGGCCAACTGGCGTCGTGCGCAGGCCACCACGGGCGATGTGCCGGTCGTCCGCATGTCGCGGGGCGAAATGCTGGCAACGGCTGCCGCGATCATCGTGCTTACGGCTGCAATCGCGCTGCTCCTCGCCTCCACAACCGACGAGGCCAGTCCTCTGCTCGACAGCCTTGCGTCGGCGCTGTCGCTGGCCGCCCAGTATTGGCAGGCCCGCCGCCGGGCCGAGACGTGGGTGATGTGGGTGCTTGTCAACCTCGTCTCGGAGCTGCTCTACGCGATGCAGGCGCTCTGGTTCACGGTTGCGGTCTATGCTGTGCTGCTGGGGATTGCGGTCTATGGCTGGCGGATGTGGCAGCAGGCATCCAAGGGGAAAAATGCATGTTGAGAGTGACGCTTTCCGGTGTGGAATCGGTCGGCAAATCCACCATGGCAGAAAAACTTGCCAAACAGTTCAACGGCTTGCTGGTTCTTGAATTCGGCCGCCTGTACACGGAACAGTTGCGCCGCAACCTGACGCTGGAAGACCATTACGCCATCGCCGAAGGCCACGAGATCGAGGCCGATCAGGCCGCCAGCGCCCATTCCGCACTGCTGGTCGAAGATACCGACATCGTGATGACCACCGCATGGGCGACGATGCTGTTCGGTGCGCGCGACCCGATCCTTGGCGCGCGCGCCAGCCGTGCCGATCTGCATCTGCTGCTGGTGCCCGACGTGCCGTTCGTGCCCGACAAGGTGCGCATGTTCGGAGACGACGCCGACCGCCAGCGCTTTCACGACATCGTCGTCACCGAGTTCGAGGCCCGGAAACTGCCGTTCGTGACCATAAACGGCGACTGGGACAATCGCTGGCGCCGCGCCGTTGCCGCGATCGAGCAGCGGATGTGAGCGCGTTCGTCGCCACCCTGCCCTGCACGCGCGCCGAAGCCGATGCCGCCGCCGCACTGGAAGACCCGTTCCCCGGCCTCCACCCGGCGCCGACACTCGTAGCCGCCGAGCACGACGACCAATGGGCGCTTCTGGCCTATACCGATGGCGCCCCCGAACCGGCGCTGCTGACGGCTTTGCAAGTTCTGGCGCCATCGTCGGGCACCGCCCCGCAGGTAGAACAATTGCCCGACGAGGATTGGCTGACGATGTCGCAGGCAGGGCTCGCGCCGGTCGACGTAGGGCGGTTTCACCTCCACACCGGCGACTGGGGCAACACGCATCGTCCCGGCCAGTGGCCTATCCACATCGATGCGGGTCTTGCGTTTGGAACAGGGCAGCACGCCACAACTGCGGGCTGCATCCGCCTCGCGGCCAGGCTGGCCCGCACACACACGAAAAGCCGTGTGCTTGACGTTGGAACCGGATCCGGGCTGCTCGCATTCGCGGCGCACCGGCTGTTCCGCCGCGCCCGCCTGACTGCGGCAGATCTCGATCCCGTCGCAGTCAGGGTTGCGGCCGAAAACGCGCGGTTGAACCATGTCCCTGCCGGGCGCGGGCGGGGCGCGATCACGCTTCTGGCAGCGCCGGGCGTCGAACATGCGCTGATCGTGCGGCGCGCGCCCTATGATCTTGTGTTCGCGAACATTCTTGCCGGGCCGCTGGTGGCGCTTGCGCCATCGCTTTCGGCAGTCGTCGCGACAGGCGGCCACCTGATCCTTGCCGGCCTGCTGCAACCGCAGGCCCGGCGCGTCATCGCCGCCTATCGCGCGCGCGGTCTGCAACTGGTCGAGCGTTCGCGCTACGCCGAGTGGCCAGTGCTGCTGTTCGTGAAAACCGGGCATCATGGCCTCGGCGCGGCGCGGCGCGCGGTTCGCCGGGAAACCGCAGGCCGGGGCTGGAAGATCGACAGCCTCTGACGGTGCTCAGGACTAAGCCGACCTGAGCAGTTCCATCCATTCCTCCTCGGTCATCACGGCCACGCCAAGCCTGCGCGCTTTCTCCAGCTTTGATCCGGCGTCGGCGCCTGCAACCACGATGTCGGTCTTTGCGCTCACGCTGCCCGCTACGCGCGCGCCCAGTTCTTCAGCGCGGGCACGGGCTTCATCGCGGCCCATGCCTTGCAGCGTTCCGGTGAATACCATGATCTTCCCGGCGATGGCGGACTGTCGGGCTTCCAGCCTGATGTCGGCCGGCGACACCTGCCCCAGCAGGTCATGCACCAGTTCGCGGTTGTGCGGTTCCGCCCAGAAATCGGCAAGCGCAGTCGCCATTTCCGGGCCGACACCGGCAATGCCAACCATTGCCGCCCGCTCTGCTGCCCGGCGGCGGGCGTATTTTTCATCACTCTCTCCGAGTGCCGCCACAGGCGCATACGCTGCCAGCCGGTCCAGCAGCGCCTCGACGTTTGCCCAACCGGTGAATGCGCGGGCAAGGTCGCGCGCGGTCACTTCGCCGATGTGCCGGATGCCCAGCGCGAACAGAAAACGATCCAGCCCGACCGACCGCCGATCCTCGATCGAGGCCATCAGATTGGCGACAGACTTTTCCTGCCAGCCCTTGCGTGCGGAAAGTTCACCGGCACGCAGATGCAGCCGGAATATGTCTGCCGGAGTGCCGATCCAGCCCAGTTCCAGCAGTTCCTCCAGCGTCTTGCCGCCCAGCCCCTCGATGTCGACGGCGCGGCGCGACACGAAATGGCGTAGGCGTTCGTGGCGCTGGGCCGGGCAAATCAGCCCGCCGGTGCAACGGCGGACCGCCTCGCCTTCCTCACGCACGGCAAGGCTTTCGCAATCGGGGCAATGATCGGGAAACACATAGGCGACCCTTGCCTCGTGCGCGGCGGCATCGCCGGTCCATCCCAGAACCTGCGGGATCACATCGCCGGCACGCTGCACCTCTACCATGTCGCCCACGCGCACATCGCGGCGGCGGATTTCGTCTTCGTTGTGCAGGGTCGCGTTCGTCACGACGACGCCGCCAACCGTTACCGGCTGCAACCGGGCGACCGGCGTCAGTGCTCCGGTGCGGCCTACCTGAATGTCGATCGCGCGCAGTTCGGTGATCGCGCGTTCCGCCGGAAACTTGTGCGCCAGCGCCCAGCGCGGGCTGCGCGCCACCTGCCCCAGCCGTGCCTGCAATACCAGGTTGTCGACCTTGGAAACCAGCCCGTCTATATCATAGCCGAGCGTCGGCCGGTCGGCCATCAGCGATCGATAGGCAGCCAGCACCTCGTCGATCGACGACGCCCGATGCAGCGTCGGCGAAACCGGAAACCCAAGCCCGGCAATGCGTTGCATCGCATCGAACTGCGTATCGGCCAGCGGTTCCGATACTTCGCCCCAGCCGTGGGCGAAAAAGGCAAGCGCACGCCCCGCCGTCACCTGCGCGTCGATCTGGCGCAGCGACCCGGCGGCCGCATTTCTGGGGTTGGCGAATGTCTTGCCGCCCGAAGCAGCTTGCGCCGTATTCAGCGCCTCGAAGGCGGCCCAGCGCATGTACACTTCGCCCCGCACTTCCAGCAGGTCCGGCGCGCTGGCGGGCAGTTGCTGCGGGATTTCACCGATGGTGCGGGCGTTCGCGGTTACGTCTTCGCCAACCGCGCCATCCCCGCGCGTTGCCGCCGACACCAGCCGCCGCCCCTCATAGCGCAGAGACAGCGACAGCCCGTCGATCTTGGCTTCGGCGGTATAGCCCAGCCGGTCAGCGGCCGCGAGGCCGAGAAAACGGCGCACGCGGGCATCGAAGTCGTGCGCGTCGGCATCGGTGAAACCGTTATCCAGGCTGAGCATCGGGCGGGCGTGCTGAACCTTGCCGAAACCTGTGGCCGCCGGTGCGCCAACCACATTGCCCGGCGAATCATGCCGGACGAGATGCGGAAACCGGGCCTCCAGCGCGTTGTTTTCTGCCACCAGCGCATCGAATTCAGCGTCTGAAACAGATGGTGCATCATGCTGATAATATTCACGGCTATATCGCGCAATCAGCCCGGCAAGCTGTTCCAGACGGCTTGCCGCCTGCGCTTCGTTCATTCCGTCACCACGCCGATCCATTCCCGGCCCCCTAGCAGGCGCGGCCGCATTCCGGGAGGGGCGGCCCCGCTCCATGGCTGATCGCCGGCATGCGCGGAAACATGGTCCAACGTGCGCCGCCCACTGTCGATCGCAACCGCGCCCAAATTCTTCAGTGCCGGCGGATCGAGCTTCAGCCAGCGCGGTGTGCAGCTTCGCCCCAGGCCATATGGCGCCGTCACGATATCGGCATCGGCACAGGCCGCCGCCAGCCCGCGGGTATTCCCTTCGGTTGCCGTCAACGCCAACAGGCGCAACCCACCGGCAAGCGGCACCGTGCAGGCAGCCGCATTGCATCGCGCACCGGCCAATGTGTCGAAGCGCCCGTCGGCTGGAACTGCCGCCTGCTCGGACCAGTTCCGCGCAAGAAACCCGTCGCGGTGCGCCCGCAGCATGTGCAGACGGCCGTTCTGCACGACGCCCACCTGCCTGCCGTCTTCGCTGACGAACAGATCCGGGCGCGGAAACAGCAGCGCAAGCGTTGCCGCAGCGCCGAGCACAGGCAGCCCCAGAAACCGCAGGCGCCCTTCCAGCAGCAGCAACAGCATGGCGCCGACGCCAAGCATGACCAGCGCCGCCTGCGGGATCGCGGGCATGTTGATCGTCGCCCCCGGCCAGGCGGCAACCCCGACACCGATCGCCGCCAGCCCATCCAGCGCAGGGCGAAGCGCAATCAGCGCAACATCCCCAAGCCCGAGCGGCGCCAGCAGCATCCAGATGCCCAGCAACGGCATGATGACGAAGCCCGTCAACGGCACGGCGGCCAGGTTTGCAATCACGCCATAGGCCCCGGCCCGGCCGAAATGCGCAAGCGCGATCGGCGCCAGCGCCAGTTCTGCCACAAGGCCGGTAGCCAGCAGCGCGCCGGCCAACCTTAACCCTCTGAACATGAAAGCCTCGTCAGGCTGCGGCGCCAGCAGGCGAGCCATGCGCCCACGCCCCAGCGCGACCAACGCCAGAACCGCCGTGAAGCTTAGCTGGAAGCCGGGGCTGAACAGCGCTTCCGGCAGCACGATCAGAATGGCGAACGCCGCTGCCGCAAGCAGCCGGGGCGCCAGCGGATCGCGCCCCATCATCATCGCGCCAAGCACCACCCATGCCGCAATGGCAGCCCGGACGGCCGGCAGATCAGCGCCGGACAACAGGGTATAGAAGGTTCCGGCAACACCTGCCCCGACCGCTGCAACCGGCATCACCGGCGTGCGCAACGCAAACCACGGCCATAACGCCAGACCAAAGCGCAGAAGCGCCATCGTCGCCACCACGACCATCCCGACGTGATAGCCCGAAACCGTCAGGATATGGGCAAGGCCCGCTGTCCGCATGTCCTGCAACAAGGGTGCCGGAATCCGCCCCTGCTCGCCGATCACCAGTGCGGCTGCAATCGCGCCTGCTTCACCACCGATTTCCGCCGAAATGCTATGCCCGAGCGACAGCCGCATCCGATCCAGCCAGTTGCTGCCGGGGGTGACGGGCGTCAGCACCTGAGGCGCGGCAAGGGCACGGCCAGTGGCGGAAATCCCGTCGAACCAGGCTTGTCGGGCCGGATCGTGCGAAGTCGGCAGTGCAGCGGGCGCCGGCGGCCCCAATGCAGCGACAACCTGCACGCGCGACCCCACCCCAAGCCCGGCCGGCAGCGGCGCCGGAACCGCAAGCCGCACGGAAATCGCCGGATCGATGCTGCTCGCATCCCGCCGCAGCCGCAACGACCAGCGCTCGCCGCCCGCGTGCGGCACCAGTTCCTCGACCGTCCCGACGATCGGCGCCGCCGACAGCCGATGATAGAGGCGCGGTGCCGCAACGGCCGCGCTGCGCTGATCGGCCGCAACAAGCCCGATCGCCCCCAGCAGCCCCGCCGCAACGATCGCGCGTCGCGCGGTTCCGGAAAATGCGAAGCCCGACAGCGCCAGCGCCAGAAACCCCAGAAGCGCCGCCTGCCGTTCGGTGTTCAGCGGCAGCAGAAACCACAGCGCGATGCCTGCCGCCAGCGCGACCGGCGCAAACAGCGGCAACTGCCTGCGTTCCGCTTCCAACATATCTTCAAGGCGGCAGCGAATGCCGCCGCTGGCGCACGGGCTTTGCCCTTCGCCCGTGATAATGCTAGCCACCCGCCAACTTCAGCCCTGTTCACATGGGCCGACCCCTTGTCCTCCATGTTTCGGACCACTCGATGCCAGACGCAAGCGATTCCATGATCCCCGGCTATGACGCCCTGCCCCGCCCCGTCACCCGGTTTGCGCCATCGCCGACCGGCTATCTGCACATCGGCGGCGCGCGCACGGCCTTGTTCAACTTTCTGTATGCCCGACACCATGGCGGCACGTTCCTGCTGCGAATCGAGGACACCGATCGCGCGCGTTCAACCGACGACGCCATTGCCAAGATACTCGATGGCCTGTCGTGGCTTGGTCTTGAACCCGATCAACCGCCGGTATTCCAGTTCGCCCGCGCCGAACGCCACGCGGCGATCGCCATGCGCCTGCTGCACGAGGGCAAGGCCTATCGCTGCTATGCAACCGCCGACGAACTGGAAGCCATGCGCGAGGAACAAAAGGCCCGGGGCCTGCCACAGCGCTATGACGGCCGCTGGCGGGAACGCACCGACCAGCCGGAAGGCCTGCCCTTCGTAGTGCGGCTGAAGGCGCCGCGCGATGGCGACACCGTGATCGACGATCAGGTGCAGGGCCTGGTCCGTCAGGCGAACGTCGAACTCGATGATTTCGTGCTGCTGCGTTCCGACGGCACACCGACCTATATGCTGGCCGTTGTCGTTGACGATCACGACATGGGCGTGTCGCATGTGATCCGTGGCGACGACCACCTGACCAACAGCTTCCGGCAATTGGCGCTGATCCGCTCATTGGGCTGGCCGGAGCCGGTTTATGCCCATGTGCCGATGATCCACGGTCCCGATGGCGCAAAACTGTCCAAGCGGCACGGTGCATTGGGGGTAGAGGCCTATCGCGACGAGATGGGCATCCTCCCGGAAGCGCTGGAAAACTATCTGTTGCGGCTGGGCTGGGCGCACGGAGACACCGAACTCGTAAACCGCGACGAAGCGGTAAAGCTGTTCGGGCTGAATGGCGTCGGCCGGTCGCCGGGCCGCTTTGATCTGAAGAAGCTGGAAAGCGTCAACGCCCACTATATCAAGCAGGCCGACAATCGGCGCCTCGTCGGGCTGGTCGCGCCGCGCATCGAGGTTTTGGCCGGGCGAAGCCTAACCGACTCGGACCACAGCCTGCTGCTGCGCAGCATGGACGAGCTGAAGCCGCGCGCAAGAAACCTCAATGAGTTGGCAGGTTCCGCGTTATTTCTTGTTCGCAGCCGCCCACTTCCGATAGACGAAGCCGCTGCAAAGTTGCTAGACGGCGCCGGCCTCGGCCTGCTGGCGGATGTGAAGGCGGCGCTTGTCGCCACACCGTCCTGGGACCGCGAGGCGCTGGAAGCCGCTGCCAAGGGCGTTGCCGAACAGGCGGGCCTCGGGCTGGGCAAGGTTGCAGGGCCGCTTCGTGCGGCGCTTACCGGGCAAGGCTCAAGCCCGAGCGTGTTCGCCATCATGGCGACGCTGGGGCGCGAGGATAGTTTGGCGCGCATCGAGGATGCGCTGATTTGAAGAAGGATAGCCGCCACCGGACAGTGGCGACGACGGATCGAAAGGGTCATGACACAATGAGCAAGCAAGCCAAGGTCACGCTGGGCGACAAGACCGTCGACCTGCCGGTGAAGGATGGCAGCATCGGCCCGCAGGTGCTCGATATCCGCAAGCTCTATGCGCAGACCGGCGCCTTCACTTTCGATCCGGGATTCACCTCGACCGCCTCGTGCGAGTCGGGGATTACCTATATCGACGGCGATGCCGGCGTGCTGCTGCATCGCGGCTATCCGATCGACCAGCTCGCCGAACAGTCGAGCTTCATGGAAGTTGCCTATCTGCTGACCGAAGGCGAGCTGCCCTCGAAGGACGAACTGGAAAAGTTCCGCTACACCATCAGCCGCCACACCATGGTGCACGAACAACTGCTGCGTTTTTACAGCGGCTTCCGTCGCGGCGCGCACCCGATGGCAATCATGTGCGGCGTGGTCGGCGCGCTATCGGCATTCTACCACGACTCGACGGACATCGACGATCCGATGCAGCGGATGATCGCCAGCCACCGGCTGATCGCCAAGATGCCCACCCTGTCGGCGATGGCCTATAAATACTCGATCGGCCAGCCGTTCATGTATCC
>NZ_DBNHFX010000027.1:0-12282 GCF_057137845.1 Sandaracinobacteroides sp.
TCGCTGGGTTTGCGCCGGTGGTGGCAGGCGGCGCAATGCGCTCGAGGATACCGGCGATCTGCGACAGCGCGGTGGTGATTGCGTCGGTCATGGCTTGCAATTAGGGTCGGAAGCCGGGCAGGGCAACGCTGCTGCAGGCACACGCTGCCGGTCGCATTTGAAAAACTGCCGTGGGCCGTGTAAGCGCGGCCGCCAGTAAGGGAGGATCCCGCAAGGGACCTCGACAGAATTAGGGACGATCCGACGATGTTTTCTTCTCCTGCCTATGCTCAGGCTGCCGGTGCTGCGCCGGGTGGAGCCGGTGGCTTTCTGATCCAGATCGTGCCGCTGATCCTGCTGTTCGTGATTTTCTGGTTCCTCATCATCCGCCCGCAGCAGCAGAAGATGAAGGCCCACCGCGCCATGGTCGACGCTGTGAAAAAGGGCGACGAAGTGGTGACGGGCGGCGGTCTCGTCGGCCGCGTGACCAAGGTTGCCGACGGCGAAGTGGAAGTCGAACTGGCGCCAAACATGAAAGTGCGCGCGCTGAAGGGAACGCTGACCAACGTGACCCCGCGCGGCGCGCCTGCCGCCGCCAACGACGCCAAGGCCTGAGGCGCCAATGCTGGATTTCCCGCCCTGGAAAATCTGGGCCACCGTGCTGCCCGTCCTCGCGGGCTTTCTCTTTGCGTTTCCCAACCTGCTGACGGAAGAGCAGGCGGCGTCGCTGCCATCGTGGGTGCCGAGCAAGCAACTGAACCTCGGCCTCGACTTGCGGGGCGGCAGCCACATCCTGCTCGAAGCCGACCCGGCGGACGTCCGCAAAACCCGGATCGAGACGCTGGAGGAAATCGTCCGTTCAGAGCTTCGGCAGGCGGACGGCGGCCCGATTCCGGTGCTCGACATGTCGACGCGTGGCGGCGAAGTCTCGTTCGGGGTGCGCAACCCCGCCGACATGGATCGCGCCGTTGAACTGATGCGCGGCCTGTCGCGCCCGGTTGGCCAGCTGACGGGCCAGCGCGACATCGACGTCAACGTGATGGACGGCAACCGCATCGTCGTGAAGCCGACAGACGCCGGCATCGCATCGGAAACCGATCGCGCGATGGCGCAGGCAGTCGAAGTCGTGCGGCGCCGTATCGACGAGATGGGCACGCGTGAACCGAATATCGTGCGCCAGGGGGCGACCCGGATCGTGGTGCAGGTTCCCGGCCTGCAAGACCCTGACGCGCTGAAGGCTCTGCTTGGCAAAACGGCCAAACTTGAATTCAAGCTGGTCGATACCGAAGCCGATCAGGCCGAGGCTGCCCGTGGCCGCGCGCCGCCGGGAAGCGAAGTCGTGCCGAACGCCGAAGGCGGCGTGCTGGTGGTGAAGCGCCGGGCGCTGATCACCGGCGATCAACTCGTCGACAGCCAGCCGACCTTCCAGGACGGTGCGGCCGTCGTTTCCTTCCGGTTCGACAATGTCGGCGGCAAGCGGTTCGCCCGCGCGACGCAGGAAAATGTCGGGAAGCCGTTTGCCATCATTCTGGACGGCAAGGTGATTTCGGCGCCGCGCATCAATGAGCCGATCCTTGGCGGGTCGGGGATCATCAGCGGCAATTTCACCACCCAGTCTGCCAACGAACTGTCGATCCTGCTGCGTTCGGGCAAGCTGCCCGTCGCGCTGAAAGTGATCGAGGAGCGCACGGTCGGGCCTGACCTCGGTGCGGACTCGATCCGTGCAGGCGCAATCGCCTCGGTGCTGGCGACGAGCCTCGTCGCGGTGTTCATGATCCTGATCTACGGCCGGTTCGGATTTTATTCGGTGATCGCGCTGGTCATCAACGGCGTCATGATCATCGGCATCATGTCGGCGCTTGGCGCAACCCTCACCTTGCCGGGCATTGCCGGCTTCGTGCTGACGATCGGGGCCGCAGTCGACGCGAACGTCCTCATCAACGAGCATATCCGCGAAGAGCTTCGCAACGGCCGAACGGTGATGCAGTCGATCGATATAGGCTATAGCGAAGCCTCGCGGACCATTCTCGATGCCAATGCCACGAATGCGATTGCTGCCGTGGTGATGTATTGGCTCGGCTCCGGCCCGCTGAAGGGGTTCGGCGTCGTGCTGACGATCGGCATCGTCACCTCGGTGTTCACGGCGGTTACCGTGACCCGGCTCATGATTACCATGTGGCTGCGCCGGGCTCGCCCGCAGTCGCTCGTGCTTTGAGGTAAGACGACATGCGTCTTGTCAAACTGGTTCCCGACAATACCAACATCGACTTCCTGAAATGGCGGAACGTCGCGATCGTGCTGTCGCTGATCCTGACCATCGGCTCGATGGTGCTGGTCGGTGTGCGCGGCCTGAATTTCGGCGTCGATTTCGCCGGTGGCCTGATGATGGAAGTGCGTTTCGAAAAGCCCGTGGTGCTGGATGAACTGCGCAAGTCGGTGAACGCTGCCGGCGCCGGAGAGGCCAACCTGCAGGCTTTCGGCGACGGGCGGACGATTTCCGTCAGGCTGCCGTTGCCGGAAGGCGACGACACCGCCGTGCAGAAGGTGGTGAAGCAGGTGCAGGCCTCGATCCTGAAGGGGCACCCGGATGCCGAATTCCGCCGGGTCGAAACCGTCTCCGGCAAGGTGTCGGGCGAACTGGTCCGCGACGGCATGCTGGCGATGGCCGTCGCGATGGCGGCGATCTCGATCTATATCTGGTTCCGGTTCGAATGGCAGTTCGGTGTCGGGGTGTTGTTCGGGCTGGTGCACGACGTTGCGCTGACGTTCGGATTCTTTGCGCTTACACAGCTAGAGTTCGACCTGAACATCGTCGCCGCCATCCTGACCATCATCGGCTATTCGCTGAACGATACGATCGTTGTCTATGACCGTATCCGCAGCAATCTGCGTAAATACCGCAAGATGGGAATCATCGAGACGTTGAACCTGTCGGTGAACGAGACGCTGGCGCGGACGGTCGTCACGTCGATGTCGATGATGATCGCGCTTGGCACGCTGGTCGCGCTTGGCGGGCCGGTGCTGTTCGGCTTCTCGGTGGCGATGTTGCTGGGGATCGTCATCGGAACCTATTCGTCGATCTATATCAGCGCACCGTTCCTGCTCTGGCTGAAGGTCGGCCCGCACAGCTTCGTTCCTGCCGAAAAGGGGCCGGAAGAACGGCTGAAGGCCAAGCTCGAAGCCGAGCGCGGCAAGGTCTGAGCCTGAGCGCGCCTCGCCTCGAAGCCGGCGCCAGCCGTATCTCGGCCCGGACGAGCGAGGGCTGGGTCGTCGGCGACAGGCTCTGCGGCCCGGCTCTGCTGGTAACGGCCAGGATCGCGGGCAGCCTGCCGGGCCTGTCATTCGATACGCTGGATGCTGCGCGGCTGCCGGGGCTGGACGGTATCGAACTGCTGCTGCTTGGCACGGGCGCCACGATGTGTGCCGCGCCCGTCGCTTTCGTTGCCGGTGCGGCGGCGCTTGGTATCCGTGTAGAGGTGATGGACAGCGCCGCCGCCGCGCGCACGTTCAACGTGCTGGTCGCCGAAGACCGCCCTGTCGCGGCGCTGCTGCTTTAGCGAACTGCGGCCGGTTTAGCGAACTGCGGCCGAGCGACTATCGCCCGGCGGGATAGGATGCGGCCATCCCCGCACGCACGTCCTGCTGGATTCCATATTGCGGGAAGGGATAGCGCAGGCCGTTCCGCGCCAGTGCTTCCATGCCGTCGATCGCGTCGGTCAGCATGGCGGGCGGCAACGCCATCAGCATCTCGTCGTCCTGCACACCGCCGTACCGGCGTTCGGCAAAACAGGGGATCGACAATGATGGCTCGCGCTTCAGCAACGCGCGACCCCATGAATCGGCGCAGGCGCTTTCGCCGACGACACTCCAGTCGAACCGCTTGTAGCCCTTCCATTGCAGCCCGTTGATGAAATAGATCATCGCACCGGGTGTGGCATAGAACAGCGCGATGTCGGGGTCGGTGATCCGCCCCGACGCCAGCGGCGACACGGCAAGCGCTTCATATTCGCCATCGGGCACGCAATGCATGGCCGCCTGATGCGCTTTTGCATCCTCGACGGTCGAGAACCATACCCCGGCCATATGTTTGCCCGAGTACCATTCCGGCGATTTCGCCCGCCCCAGGCCGATGACGGCCGCGCACTGTGCGCCCACCAGATCATCGGCGGTGATGCCGACGGTCCAGCCAAGCCGGGCTGCCTGCGCCACGATCTGGTCGGTCGTGTGGATGGCGGCCGGGCGCCGGATGCGGGGAATGGCCTCCATCGCGGCCCGGTCGCGGAAGAGCTTCATGCAAAAGGGAATGGATCTGATCTTCAGCAGACGTTCCAGATCTGCTGCGGCCTTGGCAAGATCCATGCTCATGGTTTTCCCCCTACTGCTCTGCCGTTGCGGCTGGCCGGCAGGATAAGCGGGGGGGTTCAAGCCGGCAAGCGCCAGCGGCTGCCGTTATCCGGTGAAGCCCGGCGCCCGATAGATTTCCTGACCGCGACGGAACACCACCAGCTTCTGCAGTGTAACCGGGTGGAAGAAGGCTTCGATCGACTGGCCGGTTTCGGTGCGGGCGTACAGTTCATAGCAGTCGCCCTCGACCTGCGTCTTCAGCACCGTCCAGCCTTCCAGCCATGCCTTTTTCTTCAACTGGTTCATTGGCTTCCAGCTATTCTGCGGGCCGGGATTGCAACGGACATCGCCGTCGGCGTGCGCTGGCGCTGTCGCCAGCACCGCAAAGGCGGCAACGGCTGCCAATCCGGAAATGCGCAGGATGTTCATGAAATGCTCCTTTCAGGGCGGGCGCGCAATCGAACATGGAATGCCCTGAGCATCCACAACAGCGCAAGAGGAACGGCATGAAAGGCAGCGGCTGCCCACTGCCAGTCCAGCAGAATCCAGTGTGCGATCGCCAGCGTGAACGCCGGGTAAACGAGGCGCTGCACCTTTTTCCAGCGCGCTTTCAGCCAGCGCATCGCCCTGTCGGAACTGATCAGCGCAGGCGGCAACAGCAGCGCAAGCGCGGCCCATCCCGTCCAGATGCCGGGCAGGGAAAATTCATCGACGATCGCCGCCCACATGCCCATGTCGAGCAGGTAGAAACCAAGATGCAGCAGCGCATAGCAAAAGGCGGCAACGCCCAGGTTTCGTCGGACGGCGATCCATGCGCGCATCGGGCCGCTTGGCCCGAACACCGACAGCGCCGGGCCAGCCAGCAGCGCCGCCAGCATCAGGCGGATCGAATACTCGCCGCTGGGGCTCAGAAGATCCATCGCCAGCGTGCCTCTGGCAAACTGCCAGCACATCCAGGCCGCCGGCGCTGCAAGCAGAAGCCAGAACGCCACCCGGCCAATGCCGATGCGCGCCCCGCGCTTCACGGGTTGGCCCAGCGCCTTGTCAGGTTGTGATAGACATGGACAAGCCGGTCGATGTCGGGGTCGTCGACGGCGCGGGTTGCCGACAGCGCCTGGATCGACTGGTCGAGATCGAACAGCAGCGCTCTTGCCGATGCGTCGGCGATTGCGCTTTGCATCCACATGATGGCGCAGATGCGCTGTCCCTGTGTGACAGGGGTCACCTGATGCAGGCTCGACGATGGATAGAGCACCATGTCTCCGGCCGCGAGCTTTACCGCCTGCGCGCCGAACTGTTCCTCGATGACCAGTTCGCCACCTTCATATTCATCTGGATCAGACAGGAACAGCGTGGCCGACACGTCGCTTCGAATGGTCAGGTTTGCTTCGGGCAGGCGCATCAGCGCAGCATCGGAATGGGTACCGTAGTGGCCGCCGTTTTCATACAGGTTGAATACCGGAGGCCAGATCCGTTCGGCCAGCGACGCCGACACGAAGGTGGGGTGATGGCCGAGCTTGCCAAGGATCACATTGCCAAGCTCGGCTGCAACCGGGTCGCGGCGGTCGAGTTGCAGGTTCTGCTTGACCGCGATCGAGCGGCTTCCGGCGGTTCCGGCGCCATCAATCCAGTCGGCCACAGCCAGCCGTTCGCGGAAGATGCGAACTTCGCTCTGGTCGAGCAGATTCTCGATCACGATCAGCATTGCTTACTCTCCGGTTGCGTTGGCCCGGCTCAGAACTTGCCGCTGAGCGTCAGGCGGATTGTCCGGCCGTCGCCGAGATAGGCGAACCCGCCCGACCGGTATGCGGCAGTGAAGTAGGTCTTGTCGCCGATGTTGGAGGCGTTCAGACGCGCGGTCAGATGGTCGTTGATCCGGTAGCTGGCGAAGGCACCGACCGTCGCATAGGCGGGGATGCGGATGCTGTATTCGCCGAAATACGGGCTGCCCACGGTAGTGACATAGGCGGCTGCCGCATCTGGCTGGCCAGCGAACATCTCGCTCTTCCAGGTCACGTTGCCGCCGATCACGAGCTTGTCCGTCAGTTGATAGCGAAGCTGGGCGTCGACGCCGTTGTTGGCGAAGTTCGACAGCCGCTTCCCGACATTGGTGGCGCCTGCTGCAAGTTGCGCCGCCGAAAGGCCGGGGTTCAGCGATTCCAGCACCTTCGACTGTGCGAACGAGGCGACGATCTGGCCGCCCAGCCGGTCGGTCACGTTTCCGGCCAGCCCCAGTTCGATACCGCGCACCCGGTGCTTGCCTGAATTCAGCGAGCCGTTCGCAGAATAGCTGTCGCCGTTCAGCCCCTCCATCAGGTTGCTCTTGACCGTTTCGAAGACGGCCGCCGTCGCCAGCAGGCGGTTGTCGAACAGGTCCCACTTGGTGCCCAGTTCGATGTTGCGCGACCGCTTGGGTTCGGCCTGATAGAACAGGTCGCCGTTGACGTTCACTGTGCACAGGCCGCCATAGCCGCAGTTGGTGCCGGTATCCGACTCGCCGCCGTTGATGTCGGCGCCGGTTGCAAAGGCCAGATAGATCATGCCCTGCTCGGTCGGCTTGATGCTGATCCCGGCGTTATAGCCCCACAGCACGCCGTTGTGGTTGAACTCGGCCCTCGTGGCCCCGGTCACCAGGTCGTTGGTGCGAAGTTCATAGTCATAGGCGTCGAAGCGCACGCCGCCGCTGATGTTCAGCCAGTCGGTGATGTCGATGCTGTCCATCAGGTAGCCGGCCATCGTCGACACCTTCCACATGGTGGAGGGCAGATCGGAACGGGTGATGCCCGTCCGCAGCAGCATGTCGGCGCGGTCGGCCAGCCACTGGCCCTTGCCGTCGGTCACGCACCAGGCGTTCAGCACGGTGCCGGTGCCGTTGATGCAGTTCGGCGCACCGGTGATGGTGTAACTATAGCCGTTGGAATTGGTCGGCGCGGCAACTGCCCCCGGCGCGACGTTCAGGAAACCGAAGCGGTTGTCGACGGAATAGGTCGTGAACTCGGCGCCGGTCGCCAGATTGTGGCGGACGCTGCCTGTTGCAAACTGGCCAAGGATATTCAGACGGTCGGCGAAATAGTCGATCTTCTGCCATCCCGACCGTGACGCACCCAGCCGGTAGTCAACTGCGCCCGGCGCCACCGGATCGGCGGCACCGCGCGTGAACCGCGAAATCGACGTGTTGATATAGCCATTGTCGGTACGCCCGTAGCGGGCTGTATTCTCGACGGTGAAGCCTTCGAACGCTTCGATCCGCAGGTGGCCGGTGATGATATTTACGTCGGCGTTCTGGAAATCCTCGTTCTGGGTATAGGGCGGAATGTCGTAGTAGGGCTGGCCGCCCAGCGCGACGTTGGCGATCGCAAGGCCAAGGTCTGGCCGGTCGCGCGCGGTCATGTGGTAGTAATCCAGCGCCACCGAAACCTTGTCGCTGAGCTGTCCTTTCAGCGCGAGTGCCGCACCATAGCGGCGGCGCATCGCCGGCCCGCGATGCGGAACATCTTCGGTGGAAAACAGCAGGTTGGTGCGGATGGCGAAACGCTCGTTCAGGGCAAGGTTGCTGTCGATGGTCGCGCGCAGGGCGGCGACGCTGCCCGCCGTCACGTCGATGGCGTGAAAGCTGTAGTCGGTCGATGCCTGCTTGGTGATGGCGTTGATGGCCCCGCCTGATGCGCCACGGCCGGCAAAGGTCGCGCTGGGGCCTTTGGTGATTTCCAGTTGCTCGATGGCAAAAGTTTCGCGCGATTGCAGCCCCGGATCGCGCAAACCGTCGACGAAAACGTCGCTTTTGGCTTCCTGGCCACGGATGATGTAGCGGTCGCCGAAGGCGTTGCCGTTTTCGCCGGTGCCGATGGTGATGCCCGGCTGCGAGGCCAGCACGTCGCGCAGGTTGGAGCGCCCGGATTCCTGAAGCTGGGTCTGCGTGACCACGGTGATGGTGGCCGGGGTGTCGGCAAGCGGCTTCACCCGGCGGCTATCCCCGGAAACACGCGCCTTATAGGGCGCGCCCTTCTGGGTGTAGGGGTTTACATCGGCGGCCTTGTCCTCGATCTTCAGCGTGTCGAGTTGGACTTCCCCGGCGTCGGCGTTCTGTGCCAGCGTCGGCGCTGCATGTGATGCAACAGCCATGCCGACGGCTGCCACGGCCGCGCGTTGGCGAAGGCTGACCGGACGAAGGATTGCCCCTTTATATTTAGTCATTTATTTATTTTTCCTGATCTAACTTGTACGCAATGAATAATCGATTGGCAGCGACAGGGTGATCCTGTCCCGGTGCATGGAGGCCGGCATCGGCGGCAGTGGCGCAACGCGCTGCAGCAATGACAGCGTTGCATCATCGAGGATCATGTGCCCGCTGGATTGCTTGATCGACACCGCAGAGACATTCCCGGCGCGATCGACGGTGAAGCGCACCGTTACGATGCCCTGCTGCCGCGCCTGCCTGGCTTCGGCAGGATAGACCTTCTTCCGGTTGAGATGCGCGCTGAGCGTGCGAAAATAATCGAGTTCCTGCCGCCTGGCCTTCGGGTCGTCGGAACCGGCGGATTGTTGTGGCGCGGCCACGGCGGCAGGCGTCGCCGAGACCGCCGCTGACGGCGCGGGTTCCGGCAGCGCGACTGGCGCTGGCGGCAAAGGCTTTGGCGGCGGGGCGGGCAGGGGGGGTACGTCGGCCGGCAGCGGCACATCCACCCTCGGCGCACTGACCGGCGGTTCGATCGTACGCGGCGGTGTCATCAAGGCTTGCGGCTGCGCTTTCGCCTGCGTCGGCTGCACGACTGGCGCCGTCATCGGCGGCAGTTCGATCATCACCACCGGTTCGGGATCGGGTGCCGCGACGTGGCGCACCAGCACCAGGGCGAGCGCGACGAGCGCAACATGCCCGAGCAATGCGCCGGCACCAGCGCCCAGCCAAAGGCTGCGATCCGTTGAGGTGGCGATGCCTGCGCTCACGCCAGGCTTCCCGCTTCCTCGCCGACGAGGGCGACGTGCAGATAACCCGACGCGCGCAGCTCGTTCATCGCGTCCATGATGCGATCATAGGTGACGGTCTTGTCGGCCCTGAGGTAGATGCGCTCGTCGCGGTTGTCGCGCGTTGCCGTTCGCACGGCGGTTGCGATGCCGCCTTTGGCGACCGCAGTTTCGTTCACCAGCATGCGCCCGTCGGCTGTGATCGAGAGGAACGTCGGGCGGTCGGGTTTTGGCGCCGGTTGCGCTGTCGAGACCGGCAGATCGACCTTGACGTCGACTGTGGCCAGTGGTGCCGCCACCATGAAGATGATCAGCAGCACCAGCATCACGTCGATGAAGGGCGTTACGTTGATCTCGCCGTTCATGGGCAGATCCGACGATTCTTCACGGATACGGATGGCCATGGCCTATGCCTTTGCGCCGGTGTGGGCCAGTTCGCCCCGGCTCAGGTCGCGCGAGACGAGGCGCAGGATTGCAGCCGATGTGTCGCCGATGATACCACGGTGCGCTGCAATCTGGCGGCTGAAATGGTTGTAGAAGATGACTGCGGGTATGGCGGCGACCAGCCCGATTGCTGTCGCCAGCAGCGCCTCGGCGATGCCCGGCGCAACGACCGCGAGGTTGGTCGTCTGCTTGACAGCGATCCCGACGAAGCTGTTCATGATGCCCCAGACGGTGCCGAACAGCCCGACGAATGGTGCCGTCGCGCCGATGGTGGCCAGCACGCTGACGCCGCTGGAAAGGCGCCGCGCCTCGGCCGCTTCGTGGCGCTCGAACCGCGATATGATGCGTTCTTTCAACCCGTCGCGATCGGCCAGCGCGTCGGAGGAAAGCGCAAGTTCGGCAAGCGCTTCGCGGTGCAGAACATAGCTGGCGGTATCCGGCGTGCGCGCGGCATCGGCCAGTGTGCGCATTTCGCTGAACGCTTGCGCAATGCGCGCCTGAGAGCCGCTGAGGCGTCGCAACTGCGCCGACTTGGCGAAAAACACCGTCCAGGTGATGATCGACGCCAGCCCCAGGCCGATGATGACCAGCTTCACCACCCAGTCGGCCTGCATGAACATGCCGCCGATCGTCAGGTCTGTGGGGATCGCGGGCTGCGCGGCTACATGCTGGGCGAGGGCGGCCGCCGGCATTGCGCCAAGCACAACGATGCAGCCCATCGCGGCATATGCAGTTCGATCAAGCCCTGAAACCTTCGCCGCAATCATTCCAGCTTCGCATCCCTGTCAGAGGAAATGACTCGTCTGTTGCGAGTCATTCACAATGAGGGCGACTAATGCGAGTGAATTGCAGTTGTCAATGATTTGGCCCGCCCCACCGGGGGGCAGGCCAAAAAAACTTAGCTAGCGAGCAGTGGCGTTCAACACGACGGGGACGACATCGCGTCCGCCGCCGATGATCATCTCGATGGCGACATAGAGGATCAGCGCCAGACCGATCCAGCCGATCCAGTGATAACGTTCGATCAGGCGAGCGATATAGTTTGCCGCGATGCCCATCAACGCCACCGACAGCACCAGCCCGAACACCATGATTTCGGTGTGGTGCTTTGATGCGCCGGCGACGGCCAGCACATTGTCGAGGCTCATCGACAGGTCGGCGATGGCGACGGCCCATGCCGCCCCCCAGAAGGTCTTGGCGGCAGGCGGAGCGTCGTGCAGCACCGTGCCATCGTCGAGGTGGACGCGGGTATCGGGTTTCAATTCGCGATACATCTTCCAGCAGACCCACAGCAGCAACAGGCCGCCCGCAAGGCGGATGCCGACGATGTCGAGCAGTTGCACGACGACCATCGCAAACGCGATCCGCATGACGAGCGCAGCAACCATGCCCAGCGCAATCACGCGGCGGCGTTCGGCGGCGGGCAGGCCGGCGGCCAGCGCGCCGATGACGATCGCATTGTCGCCCGCAAGCACCAGGTCGATCATGATGACTTTGCCCAGCGCCTGCATGGCGCCCGGTTCGGTAAGAAAACTGAAGTCCATGCGCGGCCTGCTAGCGCAACTGTTGCCCGCTGAACAAGTGGTGTTGCGGCGTGCGGCTGGTGGCTGTGGCCCCTTGCGGGGTGGTTCTGTTCGCGAAGGCAGGGAAATGGTCGGGGAAAGAGGATTCGAACCTCCGGCCCCTGCCTCCCGAAGACAGTGCTCTACCAGGCTGAGCTATTCCCCGGACCGGAGGCGGCGAGATAGTCGGGCCGTCGGCCAGCGTCAAGCGCCCGGCCAAGAAAAATCGTGCGATAGCTTGCCCGCGCAGGCGTCAGGCCCGGATGACGGCGCGAAGTGCCTCCATGTCCACGATTTTTTCGCGCGGGGCGCCTGCGCGCGCGCGGGCTACCTCCATCGCGTCGATCTTTTGCCAGTCGTCGAAGCTGGCAACATGAACGCCGCGTTCTGCGAGCAGGCGATCGAGGCCTTCGCGGCCGGGTTTGCCTCCGGCGGCGGTGGTTGCAGCAATGCGATCGACGAGCGCGAAGCCGTCCGGGCGGTTGGTGCCGATCGTGCCCGATGGCCCGCGTCGCGCCCAGCCGACGCACCATAGCCCCGGCGCGATCAGCCCGTCTGTATTGGCGAACCGTCCGGCGGCATCGTCGAACGGAACGCCGGGCACCTTGGCGGTGCGGTAGCCGATCGCGGCCACGACCATCTGGCACGGGATGATTTCGGTTTCGCCGGTGTCTTCGGCGCGGCCTTCGGAATCGACGCGGGTCTTTGCCACTTCGATTCCTTCGACATGGGCCGTTCCCAGCACCCTGAGCGGCCGGCGCAGAAAATCCAGCGAAACGGTGATCGGTTTCGATGCGTCCGGCCCGGCCGCCGCAAAGCGCCGCAACACTTCGACCACGCGCCGCTGGCCTGTCTCCAGCGTTGCGTCGGTCTCGGGTGGCGGGAACACCTCTGGCCGGACGAGCGGCGTCGCCCGTGCAAGTTCGCCCAGTTCGCCAACCTCTTTCAGGGTGAAGCTTGCCTGATGCGGCCCTCGACGTCCAACGATCCG
>NZ_DBNHFX010000028.1:0-6030 GCF_057137845.1 Sandaracinobacteroides sp.
CCAACCGCGGTTTCGAACAGTCGGTCGGGATGTTCATCGACAACATCTACGCCGGTCGCGCGGCGCAGTTTTCGTCGCCCTTCTTCGACGTCGAGCGCATCGAAGTGCTGAAAGGCCCGCAGAGCATTCTGTTCGGCAAGAACACCATTGCCGGCGCCGTCAGCATCATCACCGCCCGCCCGACCAAGGACCAGAGCCTGGTGGTCTGGGGCGGCTATGAAACCCGCTTCCGTGGCTACAATATCTCGGCGGTCGGCAACCAGCCGCTGGCCGACAACCTTCAGTTGCGGATCGCCCTCCACCGCGATGAACGGTCGCGCGGCATCCTGTATAATACGCTGAAGAAGGACCACGAGCCCAGCAAGCGCAACACGCTCGCGCGGGCGTCGCTGGCCTGGCAGCCCGGCGACATCGACGTGAACGCCAAATATGAATATTCGGAAAACCGTCGTGTCGGCAGCCTGTTCCAGATCATCGCCGATGGCGGTCGCGGCGCGCTGTTCACCAGCATCGACCCGCAGTTCGAGAGCAAGCTGAACCTGCAGAACAGCGTCGGCGCACCTAACTCCGACGTGAACCAGATCCGTGCGCACAACCTTGCGCTGCATGTGAACGTACCGCTGGGCAGCGGCACGCTTACCTCGGATACCGGCTACTCCACCTACAAGCTGGATTCACAACGCGAAGACTCGGATTTCACGCCGGTCAAGCTGATCCAGTATGACAACCATGAAAAGTTCAACCAGTTCAGCCAGGAGTTCCGCTTCAGCTCGGCCTCGGATGAACCGCTGACCTATACCGCTGGCGTATTCTTCCAGAAGCAGCACTACATCAGCAGCCCGTTCTACTCGATCACGGCGGCGGCGATGGGACTGTTCAACGTAAACACGACCCGTCACTTCGACCAGCATGCCGACACCTACAGCGCGTTCGGCGAACTCGGGTATGAACTGGTCCCAAGCCTGCGCCTCATCGGCGGCGCCCGCTATGTCGCCGAAAACAAGAAGGCCGATCGCAGCGCCGCCGTCCTCAACTACGCGACTGGCCAGTTGGAAACCGACCCGTCGATCCTGGCGCGGACGAAGGCGATCTTCGCTGTCCAGAACTTCGCGCTGCAGCAGGAAATGAAGGAGCGCCAGTTCACCCCGGCCGTCACCCTGCAATACAAGCCGGAAAACGGCCTGATGGCCTATGCGAAATTCGCGCGCGGGTTCAAGAGCGGCGGCTTCGACGCATCCGACGGCCTCGGCACCGCCCAACCCTATGAAAGCGAAGATGTCTCGGCCTGGGAAGCCGGCGTGAAGTGGAGCCCGAACCGCCAGGTCAACATCAACCTGACCGGCTTCTATTCGCGCTTCAACAACCTGCAATCGCAGGCCTTCAACGGCACCTATTTCGTCACCACCAACGCCGCGCGCGCCAGCACCCGTGGCGTGGAACTGGAAACCCGCTGGCGCCCGGTGCCGCCGCTGACGCTGTCGGGCGCAGTCACCTACATGGACGCGCGCTACGATGATTACTCCAACGCCGCCTGCACCACCAGCCAGTCGGCCGCATGGACGGCGGCCGGCAAGCCGGGGCCTTGTGTGCAGGATCTGTCGGGGCGGCCGCTAATGGATGCGCCGAAGTTCAGCGCCAACCTGAACGCCAGCTTCGAACAGCAGCTTGCGAACGACTGGGGTCTGCGCTTCAACGCCGGAACCAACATCCGCAGCTCGGCCTATGTCGCGCCTGACCTCGATCCGATCGGGCTGCAGAAAGCCTATGCCACGATCGACAGCAGCCTCGAAGTGACGATTCCGGGCGACCACATCACCTTCGCGCTCGTCGGCCGCAACATCGGCGATGTCCGCGCGAAAACCTATCTCGTCAACAATCCGTTCTTCAGCGGTACCAAAAGTGCGTCTATCATCGAGCCGCGCACGCTGGAAGTTCGGGCAACCGTCCGCTTCTGAACCCGAGCCGGGAGGGGCGCCGCCCACAGGCGCCCCTCCCGCCCGCGCGAAGAAAGGAGCAGCGGATGACCGCCAGCGACAACGAAACACCGTGCAGCCGGCAATGGCTGAACTGGGCGATCAGCCGGATCGAGGCTGACTTCACCCGCTCGGCCGACACGCACCTGCTGCCGGTGCCGATCCCGTCGCTGCCGGGAATCGCGCTCTATCTGAAAGACGAATCCAGCCACCCGACGGGCAGCCTGAAGCACCGGCTGGCAAGGTCGCTGTTCCTCTATGCCCTGTGCAACGGCTGGCTGCAGCCCGGCCGCCCGGTGATCGAGGCGTCCAGCGGCTCGACGGCGGTATCCGAAGCCTATTTCGCCCGCATGCTGGGCCTGCCGTTCATCGCCGTGCTGCCCAGAAACACTGCGCCGGAAAAAATCGCCGCCATCGAAAGCTACGGCGGCAGCACCCATCCGGTCGACGACCCCCGGCAGATCTATGGCGCCGCCCGCGACCTCGCACGGGAATCCGGCGGCCACTACATGGACCAGTTCACCTATGCCGAACGGGCGACCGACTGGCGTGGCAACAACAATATCGCGGAATCGATCTTCGCGCAGATGGCCCGCGAACCGCACCCCGTGCCCGACTGGGTGGTCTGCGGCGCGGGAACGGGCGGCACCTCCGCCACGATCGGGCGCTTTGCCCGCTACCACCGCCACGCCACGCAAATCTGCGTCCCCGACCCGGAAGCCTCAGTCTTTCACCGCCACTGGCATAACCGCGAGATCCGCTCGCACGAGGGGGAGACCAGCCTTATCGAGGGCATCGGCCGCCCCTTCGTCGAGCCGAGTTTCATGCCGGGCGTCGTCGATCGCATGATCACCGTGTCCGACTGCCAGTCGATCGCCACCGCACGGGTGATCTCGCGGCGGATCGACAAGCTGTGTGGCGGATCGACGGGCACCAACGTCTGGGCAAGCGCGATCCTCGCCAGCGAAATGGCCGAAGCAGGGGTCTGCGGATCGATCGTCACCATCCTGTGCGATGGCGGCGAACGCTATCGCTCGTCCTACTTCGACGACCGGTGGATCGCGGCGCGCGGCCTCGACCTTGCGCCGCACGAAGCTGCGATCGAACGCTTTCTGGATACAGGAAAGATGGCGGCCGCGGGCAACTGACCGGGCTTTCGTTACCCCGACGAAGGAGGGACGCACCGTGGCAACGCCAATCGACCGCCGTGAAGCATTGGCAGCAGGACTTGGCGGCGTCGCGCTGCTGAACAGTGCCGATGCAGCCGCCCGCCCTGCACTGCCGCCGGCCACCGCGCGCCGCGAAATCGCGGTAAGGCAAGGCACCAACTTCGCCGCCACCCCCTCGCCCGACGGGCGCCGGATCGCAATGGATCTGGCGGGTATGATCTGGCTGCTGCCGGTAAATGGCGGCAAAGCCCGGCCGCTGACGCCGCCCATGCTCGACGCCAGCCAGCCCGACTGGCTGCCGGATTCATCGGGCCTCGTGTTTCAGGCCTACACCGGCGACAATTTCCAGCTCTGGCATGCCGATGCCGGAACGGGCGCGCTGCGGCAGTTGACCAGCGGCCCGAACGACAGCCGCGAACCGGCAGTCTCTCCGGATGGGCAGCGCGTCGCCTATGTGTCGGACCGGCCCGTTGGCGGCCGGGGTGGCCGTTGCCGTGTGCATATCCTGAACCTCGAAACCCTTGCCAGCGAACCATGGGCCGACATCCCCGGCGAAGCCGCCCAACCCGCCTGGTCGGCGGATGGGCGCGAGCTGGTCTGCGCCACCGACGGACGACGCATCATCGTGTCTGGTGCAGACGGTGCAACGCGCGAAGTGGCGACGCTTGGCCCCGGCAGCGGGCCGCTGGTGAAGAACCTGGTCGCAGCACCCGCCTTTGCGCCGGATGGCAAATCGCTGGTCTGGGTGGAAGTCGCCCACGCCGAAGCTCGCCTTCGCCAAAGCAGCGGCACGCCGCTGGTCGAGGGCGAGGACATCTTCCCCTTCCGCCCGCGCTGGTTCGCCAACGGTGACATGCTCTACACGGCAAACGGCAGCATCCGCCGCCGCACCGCCGCCGGCACGGCCGAAGTGCCGTTCGAAGCCATGTTGCCGCTGTCCCGCAGGGTTGCCGCCCCACAGCAGAAGCAACTTGCCCCCGCACAGCCCGTGCCGGCAATCGGGCTGGCGTCACTCGCGCCTTCGCCGGATGGTTCGCAGTTCGCCTTTCGCGCGCTCAATGCATTGTGGATCATGCACGGCCGCGAACCCGCCCGCCCGCTGGTCGAGGACGGCTACTGCGTAACCGACCCCGCCTTCGCGCCCGACGGGCGAACATTGGCCTTCGTCAGCGACCGGGCAGGCAACCCGGATATCTGGCTGCGCGCCGAAAACGGCGGACTGCGCCAACTGACCCGCCACGACGGCGCAGTTGCCGGGCCTGCATGGTCGCCTGATGGTGGCCGCATCGCCTTCATCGATCATTTGGGCGGCCTGTTCCTCTGCGATGTGGCAACGGGCGCCACCCGCAAACTGCACCCGCCGCTGTTCGCGCCCGGCAAACCATGCTTTAGCGCCGACGCGGCCACCATTGCGCTGGCGGCGCTGGTGCCGTCGTCGGCCCGGTTTCGCGAAGGCGCGAACCAGATCCTGCTGATCGATGTCGCCAGCGGCCGCGCGCGCTATCAGCCGGTGCCGGATGGGCACCAGATCACCACGCGTGGCGACGATGGCCCGCACTGGTCTCCGGATGGGCGGCACATGGCGGCGATCGTCGAATCGCGGCTGGCGCTCTGGCCGGTGGCGGCAAACGGCACGCCGACCGGCGCCTTGCACTTCCTGAACGACGAGCCGACCGACTGTCCGCGCTTCACGGCGGGCGGCGGAGGAATCGCCTATCTGTCGGCCGGAAGGCTGCGCACTCTGCCGGTTTCGGGCGGCACGCCCGCCAGCATCGGCACCGGCATAAGCTGGGCCGTGCCGAAAGCGGCAAGACCGGTCGTCCTCCGCGCCGGCCGCATGTGGGATGGTGTTTCGCGCACCCTATCCGGCCCGACCGACATCCGGATCGCAGGCGGCGCGATCACCGGGGTTGCCCCTGCATCCGGCCCACCACCGGCGGATGCCGAATTCATCGACGCATCGGGGCTGACGGCGATGCCGGGCCTCGTCGACGGGCATGTGCACACACAGATGCAGGGCTACGGCTTCGGCGACCGCGAGGGACGCCTCTGGCTTGCCATGGGGATCACATCGGTGCGTTCGCTGGCCGGCCCGGCAACGCACATGATCGAATATCGCGAGGGCATCGCCAGCGGCCGCCGCGTCGGCCCGCGCGTGTTCACGACGGGCGAAGCGATCGACGGTTCGCGCATATTCTATCACATGATGCGCCCCGTCACCGGCAGCGGCCAGATGGCGCTTGAACTGGAACGTGCCGAAGCCCTCTCTTACGATCAGATGAAATGCTACGTCCGCCTGCCCGCCGAAAAGCTGCACCAGGTAACCGGCTGGGCGCACCGCCACGGCATCACCGCGACATCGCATTACCTCTATCCGGCGATGTTCCTGGGGATCGACGCGCTTGAACATATGGGCGCGACGAACCGGCTTGGCTATGCGCGGTCGGTGTCGCTGACCGGGGCCGCCTATGCCGACGTCGCGGAAGTGCTGGCGGCAACGGGTGCCGCGCATGTACCGACCTTGTTTCAGGCGTCGGCGCTCTATCGCGACGACCCGGCGCTGGCCGACGACATCCGCATCCAGACGCTGCTGCCCCCATGGGAGCGCAAACGCCTTGCCGCGCTGATGCGCAGCACCGACGAGGCCGGGTTCAAGGCGCAACTCGGTGTGCTGGAACGCAACGTCGCGCATCTGCGGCGGCTGATCGCGCGCGGCGGGCTGGTGGTTTCCGGAACCGATGCGCCGCTCGACCTGCTGGCCACCAGCCTGCACATGAACCTGCGCGGCATGGTGCGGTTCGGCATGGCGCCTGTCGACGCGCTGACGACCGCAACCCGAAACGCCGGCCTGCTGCTGGGCGAAAGGCTGGGCGTGATCGCGCGCGGCG
>NZ_DBNHFX010000029.1:0-25279 GCF_057137845.1 Sandaracinobacteroides sp.
GCAAGCTGCGGACACGCGGTGTCGAAGCGGATTTCGTGGTCCAGCCAGCGCAGGGGCTGACGTTCAACGGCTCGCTTGCCTATGTCGATGGCACCTACCTCGACTTCAAGAACATCGGTTGTTACGCTGGCCAGCCGGTGCTGCCGCTTGGCACACAGCGGACTTCGCCGCGCCAGTGCATCCAGATCACCCCGGCACAGGCGGTGACCTATGGTGACGGCAACCCGCTGACCAATTCGCCGAAATTCACCTACAGCGTGACGGCAAGCTACCAGCACCACATCAACGACTACCGCATCGACGGCTCGCTGAACTGGTTCTGGCGCAGCAAGGTCAGGTTCGATGCCGCCGGCAACCCGCTGACAGTGCAGGACTCCTATGGTCTGCTGAACGCCAATGTCAGCGTCGGCCCTGACGACGGCCTGTGGCGGCTTTCGTTCTTTGCCCGCAACATCCTGAACCAGAACTTCGCCAACATGGTGTTCGGGCAGCCGGTGCTGAACGCGCCGGGCATCAGCGTCCAGTTCCCAAGCCCCGATGCCCAGCGGCTGCTGGGTGTCGCCCTCGAGGTCAAGTTCGGCGGGCGGTAATTGGAAAGTCCGGATAAAGCCGCGCCCATACCCTGGGCGCGGCGCATCGGCTGGACAGCAGGAGACGCCGGTTTCAACCTCTATTGGGGTGGAATCGGCATCTTCGCCTATTTTTTCTATACCGATGTCATGGGATTATCCCCGATGTGGGCAGGCTTCGCGTTTGCGGTAGCCTCGGTCTGGGATGCCATCACCGACCCGATCATGGGCGCCATCGCCGACCGCACACGCACCCGCTTCGGCCGCTTCCGGCCGTGGATGCTGTTCGGAAGCGTGCCATGCGCGATCACCTTCGCCATCATGTTCTGGACGCCCCCGCTCGCCGGTATCGCGCTGGTCCTTTATGCCACCCTCACCCATGTGCTGTTCCGCACCACGCTGACGGCGGTCGGCATCCCCTACAGCGCGCTCAGCGCACGAATGACCCACGATTCCGCAGAACGCGGCACCGTCGCCACGCTGCGCATGATGTTCGCGGCAACCGGCGCGCTGGTGGTTGCGTTCCTGATCCCCCGCCTCGTCGAACTGGTCGGCGATGAACAGCGCGCCTATTTCGTGGCGGCCTGCCTGCTGGGGGCGGCGGCAACGGTCATCCTCCTGATTTCGTTCTTTTCAACCTATGAACCCCCCGAAGAAGCGTCATTGGCGGACGCGGCACCCAGACCGCCGATCTTCAAGGCGTTTCTGGCCGATCTGATCGGCTTCTGGTCGACGCTCAGGCACAATGGCCCGCTGGCACGGCTGTTTGCGATCCTGGTGCTGACCAGCATCTCGATCACCATGAACAGCAAGGTCATGCTGTACTGGATCAAATATGATCTTGCCGATCAGGCAGTGATGAAGTGGCTGCTGCCGCTGCCCGCCATCGTGCTGATCGTGGCGGCGCCATTCTGGAACTGGGTATCGAAGCGCCGCTCAAAGCGCGACGCATGGATTCTTGGTTCGGTGCTGCAACTGGCAAGCCTGCTGGCGTTCTTCATGCTGAACCCGCACGATCACCTGACGCTTGCCATCGTGGTGACGGTAGGCGCCATCGGCGCCAGCGCCGGCATGGTGATGTTCTGGGCCATGCTTCCGGATACCGTCGAATATAACCAGTGGATCATCGGCGAGCGTTCCGAGGCCCGCATCTTCGGCTTTGCCGCGTTCGGGCAGAAGGTTGCGATTGCCATCAACGCCGTGGTCCTCGGCCAGTTGCTCACCCTCGTCGGGTTCAAGGCCGGCGCGGTGCAGTCGGCGGCGATCCTGGCCGACCTCAGGGCGATCATGTGCCTGATCCCGATTGCCGGTGTCGTCGGCACATGGCTCTTGATCTGGAAATATCCGATCACCACGGATTTTCACGCCCGCATCCGGCAGGAACTGGCCGAACGCGCCGCAAGCCCGGCCGAATGATGCAGGCTGTTCCGATCACCGTCGTCGGCAGCATCAACCGCGATATCGTCGTGCAATGCCGGGCAGCGCCGGAACGCGGCGAAACCATCACCGGAACTGCGCTGGCCTTCGGGCACGGCGGCAAAGGCGCCAATCAGGCGTTCGCGGCAGCACGGCTTGGCGGCAACGTCGCCATGATCGCCCGCGTCGGAGAGGATGATTACGGCCCACTGGCGCGTGCAGCCCTTGCCAGCGCGGGGTGCGATGTGTCGGCCATCCGCACGGCGGGGCCGATGTCAGGGCAGGCGCTGGTGCTGGTCGAGGGGGACGGCAGCAACCGAATCGTCGTCATCCCCGGCGCCAATGGCCATTTCACGGCCGACGAACTGAGCCACGACGCCACCCTGCTGGGGCGCGGCGGGCTGGTGCTGCTGCAACTGGAAACGCCGATGCCCACCGTGATCCGCGCCGCATCTCTGGCGCGCGCAGGCGGGGCGCAGGTCATCCTCGACCCCGCGCCAGCCGCCGGGCTGCCACAGGAACTGCTGGCGCTTGCCGACATCATCACCCCGAACCTGACCGAACTGGAAACCATTGCCGCCCGCCCGCTGCCTGATCGCGCGGCAGTCGTCGATGCAGCCCGGCAGCTACGCGCCAGCGGGCCGAAGGTGGTGATCGTGAAACTGGGGGCACAGGGCTGCCTCCTCCTCGACGGCGACGGTGCACAGTGGCTTGCAGCACCTGCCGTTCATGCCGTCGACACAACGGGCGCCGGCGACACGTTCAACGCCGGCCTTGCGGTTGCCCTGGCGCAACGGCAGCCGATGGCAGTCGCCGCCCGCTTTGCGGTTGCAGCAGCAGCGCTTTCGGTCACGCGTCACGGGGCGCAGGCCTCGGCCCCGACGCACGCCGAAGTCGAAACCCTGCTGCAGCGTGCCGCATGGGAAGGGCAGTGATGAACAGTAATCAGGGTATCAGCAAACCGGGCCACATGCAGCGCGGCAGACCCGTCGTCGAATGGGCGGTACCGAACCGGATTTCCGCCCTTCCCGCCACTGCGCTGCACATCGGCGGCCTGCTGGGCGCCCGCATGGAAACCAACGTCGAACATCGGCTGCTCGCCGTCGACGAGGACAAGCTGCTGCACCGCTTCCACGAGCGGACCAGCGCCAGCGACTTTGCCAACGCCTGGGCCGGAGAGCACGCGGGCAAGTTCCTGACCGCCGCCTGCCGCAGCCTCGAATCCGCCGACAACCCGGCGCTTGCGGCAAAAGCCGGTCGCGTCGCCGAGGCGCTGTTGGCCGCGCAAGACGACGACGGCTATCTCGGAACCTATGTCGACGGGGACCATTGGCTCGGCTGGGACATCTGGGTTCACAAATATGTCCTCGTCGGGCTGTTGCACCATTACCGCGTTTCCGGCGATGTCCGCGTGCTTGCCGCCTGCCGCCGTATCGGCGAACTGATCGTCAGCGCCTTTTCCGGCCCGGATCGCCAGCGCGACATCAACCAGGCCGGCTGGTTCTATGGCATGGCCGCAACCAGCATACTGGAACCGCTGTGCGAACTTTACCGGATGACCGGCGCACAGGCGTTCCTGTCGTTCGCCGACGAAATCACCCAGAGCTGGGAGCACGACAACGGAGCGCACATCCTCTCCGCCCTCGGCAGCCGGGGCATCGACGGCCTGCCCAACGGCAAGGCCTATGAGTTCCTGTCCAACCTGAACGGCCTGACCGACCTGTATCGCCTGACCGGCCGCCAGACGCTGCTGGATGCAGTGCTGCGTGCATGGGAGGATCTGCGCGCAACCCAAGCCTACGCCACCGGCAGCCTCAGCGCGATGGAGTATCTTCAGCACGGCGACCGCAGGCTTGCCCTGCCGTCGTCGAACCTTGCCGAAACCTGCGTGACGGTGACGTGGCTGCAACTGACCACGCGGCTGTTCCACCTGCTGGGCGAAGCCCGCTTCGGCGCCGAGTGCGAACGCACGATCTTCAACCACCTGCTGGCCGCACAGGACGGCCTGAACGGCGATATCTGCTATTACACCGCGCTCTGCGGCACGAAGGAATACAGCCACGCCCAGCTATGCTGCGTCTCAAGTGGGCCACGCGCGCTTGCGGCGCTTCCGGATCAGGTTTGGGCGGAATCTGAAGGCCAGATCACGCTGAACCTGATCGCCGAAAGCGCCTTCACATGGGAAACGGCCGGAACCAGCGTCCGCTTCCGGCTGGAAAGCGATTTTCCAGCCAGCCTCGGGGCCGAACTGATCGTCGAACCGCAAGCCCCGGCCGATTTCACCGTGCGGCTGCGCGTGCCCGACTGGGCGACAGGCTGCACCATAAGCATCGACGGCCAGCAGTTTACCGGCGCGGCCGGAACGTGGCTCAATATCCGTCGGACATGGGCGGAAAAGACCCGCCTTACGATCGACATGCAGTGCAAGCCCGAAATCCTGCCGCTTGCCCCCACCTATCCGAACCGCGCGCTGCTGCGCCTCGGCCCGCAGTTGCTGACGGCGGACACCGCCGCCAACCCGGATCTGGCCCGCATCGACGACATCCCGCTTTCGCCGGAAACCGCCGCCCGGTTGTGCGCGCTGCCCGATACCGGGGGCGATGGGCAGTATTTCACGCTTCCGGCAGGCGGGCACAATGGTGGCGCCGACCAGACGATCCGCCTTGTGCCGTTTTCGCAGGCCCGCCGCCATAACATGCTGTTCCGGACCGGCGGCGATCGGCCGGCCGCCGCGCCACCCACGCTATGGGCGCGGGTCTTTTCCTCGCACGCGCACATCCCGGCCGGCATCCTGGGAACGACCGACATCGGCTCGGATTTCGTCGGCGAATATGTCACCGACAACCGCACCGACACCACCGCCACCATCGATACCAGCGGGCTGGATGTCGGGCCGTTTCTGGGGCTTCACCCCCCGGATGGCAGCGCGTGGTTCATTCTTGCCTTCGATCGCCCGCTGACGCTGCATCGGTTCTTCTTCCGCCACGGCACGATTGATGCCGGGCAATGGTTCAAGACCACGCCGCAACTGGCGATCTCAATCGATCCGGTGATGGTCCCGACCCTCAACCCGGAAGCAAGGACCCACTGGCGCGACATCGGCGCGCTGCCGGACTATCCCGTTGCCACCAGCGGTACCGGGCCGGACGAAACATATTGGCTGAAGCTTGCGGAACCGGTGCTTTGCCATGGCCTGCGCATCACCGGCGCGCCCCGCTCGACAAGGCTGACCTGCGGCGCATTCGGTGCATTCTGAATGCCGGGCACCTGCCAGCCAACCCGTGTTGGCTGCGGAAATGGTGGGTGGTGAGGGTTTCGAACCCCCGACCCTCTCGGTGTAAACGAGATGCTCTACCGCTGAGCTAACCACCCCTGTGCTGCGCGCAGAAGTTCTTGCGCAACGCGCCTGCGCTGCTACGCCATGGAACCATATGTTGCAAAGGGGAAAGTGATGCCGCTGAACCGCGAACGCCTTGGCCGGATCGATGCATTTCTGAAGCAGGGATATCTCGATACCGGCCGCCTGCCGGGTGCGCTGGTTCGTGTTCTGCATCGCGGGGAAACCATCCATTCCAGCGTGCAGGGCCATGCCGACATCGCGCTTGGCCGCCCGCTTGCCGACGACACGATCTTCCGCATCTATTCCATGACGAAGCCCATCACCTCGATCGCGCTGATGATGCTGGTCGAGGAAGGGAAGCTACAGATCGACGACCCGGTCCACCGCTATATCCCGTCGTGGAAGAACCTGCGCGTGTTCGATGGCGGCACGGTCAGGATCGGCTGGAAAACCAGCGCTCCCAAACGGCCGATGCAGGTGATCGACCTGTTGCGCCACACGGCCGGGCTTACCTATGGCTTCCAGTTGAACACCAACGTCGATGCAGCCTATCGCCACCTCGGCATTGGCGAAATCGAAAAGGGAGACATGACGCTCGAGCGGATGATCGACCTGCTCGCGGAACTTCCGCTCGAATTTTCCCCCGGCGACTGGTGGAACTATTCCGTCGCGACCGATGTGCTGGGCTGGCTGGTGCAGGTGATCGCCGGCGAACCGTTCGAACAATTCGTCGAACGGCGAATCCTGAAGCCGCTGGGTATGCAGGATACCGGATTCCATGTCCGCGACGGGCAGGCGCACCGCCTTGCCACCTGCTATCAGCCGACGGCCAGGCGCGGCATCGAAGTGCAGGATCAGGCGGAAACCTCGGCATTCCTGAAGCCGCCTTCCTTCATCTCAGGCGGCGGCGGGCTGGTCTCGACCGCCGACGACTATCTGAACTTCGCCGAGGCGCTGCGGACCGCAAGCCCTGTTCTCGTCGGCCGCAAGACGCTGGAACTGATGACCGCGAACCATCTGCCGGGCGGCAAGGATCTGCCGCAGCTTTCGCGCTCGGCCTTTTCCGAAGCCGCCTATGATGGCGTCGGCTTCGGGCTTGGTTTCGCGACGACGACCGCCGTTGAAAAGACGATGATCGCCGGCAACAACGGCGATTATTTCTGGGGTGGCGCGGCCTCGACCTTCTTCTGGGTCGATCCTGCCGAGGAACTTACGGTGCTGTTCCTGACGCAGCTCATCCCGTCGTCGACTTGGCCGGTGCGGCGGCAACTGCGTTCGATGATTTACGCGGCAGTCGAATAAGGCGCGTCAGGCTTTCGGGAACACCTGCCGCCAGGCGGTCACGGCAACACTCGCGAACAGGCCGGCCTTGGAATAAGGGTCGGCCGCAGCGAAATCCATCGCCGAGCGTTTGTCGGGAAAGTCCATCAGCAGCATCGAGCCGATGGCGCTGCCTTCATCATCGAGCATGGGGCCGGCGACGAGGATCTGCGCCTCCACGGCTTCCAGATAGGCGAGATGCGCGGGCCGCGTTGCGGCGCGCAGTTCCTGCTGCAAGGGCTTGTCGATGCAGTGAATGGCGAAGATTGGCACGAGCCTGCTCTTGGCACGGCTTCGAGCGCTGGTCCAGCCACGTTGCTCGATTGCATGCAGAATGGTTAACGCAAGCCCGAAGGCCGCACCAACTTGACGTCGGCCCTGCCCAAGGCTATGGCCCGCGCTCGATTTCGGCCGGCTTTGCAGCCCGCCTCCGCTTGAACCAACAGACCGAATCCTAAGGAACACCGCACATGTCGCGCGTTTGCGAGCTTACGGGCAAGGGCCGCCAGATCGGCCACAATGTCAGCCACGCCAACAACAAGACCAAGCGTACCTATCTGCCGAACCTGCAGCCGGTGACGCTGATGTCGGAAGCGCTGGGTCGTTCGATCCGCCTGCGCGTGTCGACGCACGGCATCCGCTCGGTCGAGCATGTCGGCGGCCTCGACAACTGGCTGCTGAAGACCAGCGATACGGACCTCAGCCTGCGTGCCCGCCGCCTGAAGCGCGACGTGGCCAAGAAGCTGGCGCCCGCCGCCGCCTGAACGGCGCCGTACCCCGGGGCGCAGCATTCCTGCCGGACATATTTGCCGGGTAGTGCAACCAGCACTGCCCGGCAAAATCGTGCATACGCCGTCAACTGTCTGGAATCAGGCGGAACTTCATCAGGATGGTTCGTTGCAGTCCGTTGAAATTATTGTCTGACACCAGGTACACGAACAACCCGCCGGCTTCCTGACGCACCGCCAGCCCTTCCATATTGTCGACCGTCAGCGGCGGCGCCAGCCGTGCGATGGCGCGCCCCTCGATCCGTGCCGCCGGGGGCTTTCCAACTTCGGCCCCGGCGATGACGGCCGAGACGCCGGTGAACGGCGAAAACCGCCGGTGCAGCACCAGCACATGATCTCGCCCATGGCTGTCGGAGAACAGATCCATCGCGGTTGGCTCGTGGTCAGCGGGCGGCACCCATGTGAACGGAATCGCGGGTTCCCCCTGCCGCACCTCGAAGCCCTGGCGGCCGCCATCTTTCGCTGGCACCGATTCGGAGAGAATCAGGAGCGACTGCCCGCGCGCGGTCGCGGCTTCCATGCCGCCGTTCGATGGCCAACCCGCCGTCTGTGGAAACATCAGCTCGGCAACGGGCTTGCGGCCAAGCGTTTCCGGCGCACAGGCGGAAATGCCCTGAAACCGCGCGGCACGGTGGCGCTGTTCATAGAAAACAAGCACATCGCCATCGGCCGTCTGCGCCAGTTCCTCGGCGTCGGCATCGCTTTTGCTGGCTGGTTCATGGCCCTCCACATCCAGAATCGGGGCGATCCAGCCGGTCTTCATATCGACGAGGCGGTCCCCCTCCTCGACCGGTTGCAGCACGATCCACGAACCCGCGTCGGATATACCCAGCAGGCGGCTGCATTGCCGGTCCCACAGGATCCCCGAAATGCCGCCAAACCGCTTGTCGGATGATTCGAGGACGAGCGCGCCCAGAAACTGCAGGCGCCCCACCCTGTCCTGTCCTCGGTCAGAAGGGTTCAGCGGTAGCTGCTGCGCCCGGATCTCTATCGCATGGACATCGCCAGCGCCCACCGCAGGCGAGGCCGCGCGCACACCCAGAACCGCGCCCAGCAACAGCACCGCACCCGACAGAAGAAACACTTGTCTGCGCCGCATCGACATCCCTTCCGCAAAGCTTGCAAAGCCTTTCTGACTGATGAACGATGCCTTCAGGCTGGCGCAAGTGGCGCCGCAGGATGATGGCCCTGCACTCGGGGAAAAGGGAACACCCTATGACTACGCAAATCAGGATCATCGGCGCCGCGATCGCAGCAATGTCCATCGCAGCCCCAACCATCGCCGGAGACTGGCACCACGACGACCGCGACGAGCGGTCGGCCTATCGGAACGGCTATCGCGATGGCGTGCGCCACGACAACCGCGACGATCGCGCCGCCTATCAGCGCGGCTATCGCGCTGGTGTGCGCAACGACAATCGCGACGACCGTGCTGCCTACCGGCGCGGCTACCGCGATGCCGCCCGCAGCAACGGCTATGCCAGCGGCTACTATGCCCCCAACGGCTATTATCAGGGCAATGGCTGGAACTCCGCCCCGGTTTACAGCAGCGGACCGGTCTGGCGCGGCGCGGGCTATGAACAGCCCTATCGCTGGGGCCCGAACGGCCAGATGTATTGCCGCCGCCCTGATGGCACCACGGGCGTGATCGTCGGCGCACTGGCCGGCGGCACCGTAGGCTCCGCCATCGCCGGAGAGCGCAACCGCGTGGTCGGCGGCGTCATCGGCGGCACGCTGGGGGCGATCCTCGGCAAGGAAATCGCCAAGGGCAACGCACGCTGCCGCTGACAGGGTAACGCGCTGCCGCTGACTGGGCAGCACCTCAACCGGCGCGATAGCGCGCCATGAAGAAGCCGTCCGCTCCTCCCGCCCCTCGCCAGAGGGACGGGAGTGTGCGTAGACGATTCTCTTGCGGCGACAGGCCTTCGGCAAGGCCCAGCGGGTTGATAGGGTCCGCCTCCAGCGTCGGCGGTACGATGATATTCTCGCCTTCCTCCGGCTCCAGTGAACAGACCGCGTAAACCAGCAGTCCGCCCGATTTCAGCCAGCCGGCCGCGCGCGCCAGCAGCGCCGTCTGCAACGCCACCAGCCGCGAGAGGTCGGGGTCTGCCTTGATCTGCAACAGGTCGGGGTGGCGCCGGAACGTGCCCGTCGCCGAGCATGGCGCATCAAGCAATATGCAATCGAACTGCCTGTCGGGCGTCCATTTCAGCGCATCCCCCTGCACGACGGTTGCTGCAAGGCCGGTCCGCTCGAGGTTGGTGTGCAGCCGTTTCAGCCGGGCTGCCGACAGGTCCAGCGCGGTAACGTTTGCGCCAGCCGCAGCCAGTTGCATGGTCTTGCCGCCGGGGGCCGCGCAAAGATCCAGCACCGCAAGGCCCTCCACATCGCCCAGCAGGCGCGCCGGAAGGCTGGCTGCGATGTCCTGCACCCACCACGCACCTTCATGGAAGCCATCCGTCGCCTCGATCCCGCGCGAGCCCGCCAGCCTTACATGCCCCGGCATCAGGCTGACGCCGCCAAGGCGTTCGGCCCATTCGGCGGTGCGGGCGGGATCCTTCAGCGTCAGGTCGGTGGGCGGGATTTCGCCCAGCAGGCTGGCGGCAGCCGCTGCCTCGTCGGCGCCCCAGGCGCGGCTCCAGCGTTCGGCCCAGGCAGGCGGCAGTTCGGCAGGGCCAAGTTTCGCGCCTTGGCGGAACAGCGTTGAAAGCACGCCGTGCACCAGTCTTCGCGGGCCGCCTTCCAGAAACGGCAGCGCGGTTGCGATCGCGGCATGGGGCGGCGTATCCAGCAACAGCCGTCCCGCCAGCGCAACGCGCAGCACCTGCCGGGCGCGCGCATCCTCGGGAAGCGGGCGCTGGCAGGCGGAATCGATCAGCCGGTCCAGCCCCACCAGATTGCGCAACGCCCCGCTGGCAAGCGCGCGTGCCAGAGCCCGGTCGCTTGCCGACAGCCCGGCAAGATGATGATCGAGCTGCTGGTCGAGCGGGCGGCCGAGCACCGTTACGGCATGCAGCAGGTGCAACGCCGCACGACGCGGCGCGAGGCCCGGAATTTCAGCGCCATTCTGCGCTGCCGATCTGTTCATGGGCCGCTTCATGGGCCGCTGATCGTTCGTGCGCACGCGAAAATCAACTGCCCTCGTCGTACGGGCGCGGCACATTGCCCTCGGCTGCGTTCGGGCCTAAGCCCCGGCGATGTCAAAACCCCGGCCCGACGTACAAAAACAGAAACCGCAAGGCAGCAAACCCGCACCTGCGCAGTCGCCACGGGAAGTGGGTGGCCGCGACGGGCCGGAACCCACCCGCTATGGCGACTGGGAAAAGAACGGGATCTGCACCGACTTCTAGCCCCGGCGGCAGCCGCTTCAGGCCAGATGCCTTCGCGCCGTGGCCAGCCGATCCAGTGCGGCGGTGATCGTTGCAGAGGATTTGGCGTGGCAGAAACGCACTACGTTCGAAGGGGCATTTTCCGATTCGAAAAAGGCGCTGACCGGAATCGCTGCAACACCATGCGAATCGACGATCGCGGTGCAGAAGGCGACGTCGGTCATGTCGATCCCGGAAACGGCCAGGTCAATCGAAAGAAACCAGGTCGCCTCAGAGGGAAGGACAGCATAGCCCGCCGCGCGCAAGCCATCGGCCAGCAGCGCGCGCCCCTGCGCCACCTCGTGCCGCATGGTGACCAGCCAGTCGCGTTCTGTGGCCAACCCCTCGGCCACGGCCTGCTGCAACGCGGGTGACGAAGTAAACGTAAGGAACTGGTGCGTCGCTGCGATGCGCGCGGCAAGCTCTGGTGCGGACAGTGTCCAGCCGATCTTCCAGCCGGTCAACTGGAAGATCTTGCCCGCCGAGCCGATCTTCACCACCCGCGCGAACAGGTCCGGATCGCTGGCCAGTGAAACATGCGCGCGCGCCGCCGGGCGGACTTCCTCCCATACCTCGTCGGCGATGATCAGCAGGTCGTGCGCAAGCACGACACTGCGGATCGCTGCGCGTTCTTCGGCATCCAGCATCCGGCCGGTAGGGTTCGCCGGATCATTCACCAGAATGGCGCGGGTCGCAGGGGTGATGGCGGCCCGCAGCGCATCGGCCGTCAGCCGCCAGTCGGGCGGCGAAAGCCGCACGAACCGTGGCGTCGCTCCTGCCCGGCGCACCAGCGGCGCATAGGCGTCGTAGGCGGGTTCGATCAGGATCGCTTCGTCGCCCGGACCCAGCAGCGCCAGGATGGCCGACGCCAGCGCCTCGGTCGCACCGCTGGTGACGACGATGCCCTGCCCGGCATCATAGTGCAGGCCCTGCGTGGCGGCGTAATGGTCGGCGAGCGCAGCGCGCAGCGCATCGGTGCCGCGCATCCGCGGGTAATGGTGCGGGCCATTCAGGATCGCCCGCGCTGCCGCCTGCCGCACCGAAGGCGGTCCGGCGGCATCGGGAAAGCCCTGCCCCAGATTGATTGCACCGGTCTGTGCCGAACGGGCCGACATGAACTCGAAGATCGTCGTCCGCACCGGGATCGGCCCGTGCATCCCGCTCATGGCCGGCGAAGCTTTGCAAACGGGCTTGCCGCAGCCTTGGCGCTGGCTTCTGCGGCCTCGGCTTCTTCCTCTGTCGAGAGATGGCGCCGGCTGGCTTCCAGCGTGGCGTCGGGCGCGCGGGGGTAAGGGTCGAGCGCCAGCCCGAGCGACTGCGCGACCGCTTCCCCAAGGTCGACGCTGTCGCCATCCAGCGGCAACATGTCCAGCTCGTCGGCGTGCAGCTCCAGTTCCTGGCCGGGGGCGATTTCCTCGCGCTGAAAGCGCAGGTCGATCGGTGCGGCAAGCCGGGCCGGCACCGGTTCCCCGGATACGATGCACGCCTGTACTGCCTCGGCCGCGAACCGCCCGGTAACCAGCACGACAGCCCCCTTGCGCGACACCTCGAGCGTGGCGGTGAGACCATCCAGCGACAGCAGGCCAAAGCGCCGGGCAAGCGCATCGCGGGCGGCGGCACCTGCCTCCAGATGGAACGGCTGCGGCTGGGCCGAAATGCGCGCCAACGGCACGATCATGGAAAATTCGGCTGTGGTCATCCGATCTCTCCCGCAAGCAGCGCAGGGGCGGGGGTGGCGGCGACCCGCTGCGCAAGCGCGCGCACCGCCAACGCCAGTTTTTCCGCCTGCCCTTCGGCCGGAGCGCCACGATACACATTGCGTGCCAGCGCCTCGGCCAGCGGGGCGTTATCGCCGCCATCCGCCAGCGCGCTCCGATATGCGCCCAGCCTGCCACCCAGCGCCCCGATCACCCGGCCCATATGCTTGCCGATCACCATGTCGCCGATGCCGATGTCGCGCAGCGAACCATCCATGTCGTCGACAAAGCGTTCCGTCAGCAGCGAGGTTTCGCGGCGCATATCGCGTGCCTCAAGTTCGAGCATCACCAGCGACGTCACCAGCGCGACCATGTCGAATCGGCCATCGACGGTGTCGGCGACACCATGCGCCAGATACCATTCCGGGAGTCGCGCAGTCGTGGTGATCCACCGCCACAGCGGATCGAGCGGCGGCGCCGCTGGCTGCATCAGGGGCCGGAACAGGCGGGAAAGAAACGTCATCGGGCTATCCACTTGCTTGCTGCGCCATGGTTCAGGACCAATTCACCGCCCTTCCCGCAACCGCGTCTGCACGGCATTTGCTTGCAAGCGCGCGTGCGCGGCCGCATATGGCCGCGAGAACGGCGCAAGCGCAAGCGGGCGCCGCCACATCAACCGGAGCCAATGCCCCGATGCCGCACACGCGCCGCCTGATCCTGCTGCCACTGCTGCTTGCCACCGTTTCGGGGTGCAGCACGTCGAAGCTGATGATGAACAACCAGGGCTATATCGCCGACGAGGAACTGGTGCAGTCCGTGCAGCCGGGCGTCGACAACCGGCAATCGGTCGAGAAGGCGCTGGGCCGCCCCACCCTGAAATCCGAGTGGAGCGACGATGTCTGGTTCTATGTGTCGCGCAACACCAAGCAGATCGCCTTCGCCCGCCCCCGGCCAAAGGACCAGCGCATCCTGATCGTGCACTTCGACAAGGCGGGCAATGTCTCGTCGGTCGACCGGCGCGGGCTGGAAAAGGTCGCCAACATTTCCCCCGCGCACGACAAGACACCGACGCTTGGCCGCGAAGAATCGCTGCTGGACGATCTGTTCGGAAATCTGGGTGCGGTGGGCACCATGGGCGCAGGCGGCGCAGGCCCGCAGTAAGTCGCCGCACCACGCCAGCCGATGCAATGAAAAGGGGCAATGAAAAGGGGCCGGGAAGCAATTCCCGGCCCCTTTCATCTGGTCTCTGACCGTCAACCGGCCCGATCAGTTTCCTGACCGGGCCGGCAGTGCCTTAGTGGGCCAGCGCCGCCAGCAGCAGCAGAGCCACGATGTTCGAAATCTTGATCATCGGGTTCACGGCCGGGCCGGCAGTGTCCTTGTACGGGTCACCGACGGTGTCGCCGGTCACGGCCGCCTTGTGGGCTTCCGAGCCTTTGCCGCCGTGGTGGCCGTCTTCGATATACTTCTTGGCATTGTCCCAGGCGCCGCCGCCGCTCGTCATCGAGATGGCGACGAAGATGCCCGAAACGATGACGCCCAGCAGCAGCGCGCCAAGCGCCGCAAAGCCGTTCGCCTGCCCTGCAACCGCAGTGATCACGAAGTAGATCAGGATCGGCACCAGCACCGGCAGCAGCGACGGAATGATCATTTCACGGATCGCCGCCTGTGTGACGAGGCCGACCGTGCGCGCATAATCGGGGCGCGACGTGCCTTCCATGATGCCGGGGTTGTTGCGGAACTGGCTGCGCACTTCCTCGACCACCGCGCCCGCCGCGCGGCCGACCGCCGTCATGCCCATGGCACCGAAGATATAGGGCAGCAGCGCCCCGATCAGCAGCCCGACGATGACGTAGGGGTTCGACAGCGAGAAGTCGACGGTAAGTCCGGTGAAGAACTTCGCGAGGTCGGCCGTGTAGGCGTTGAACAGCACCAGCGCCGCAAGGCCGGCCGAACCGATGGCATAGCCCTTGGTAACGGCCTTGGTGGTGTTGCCGACGGCATCGAGCGCATCGGTGCGTTCGCGCACTTCACCCTCGAGGCCTGCCATTTCGGCGATGCCACCAGCGTTGTCGGTGACGGGGCCATAAGCATCCAGCGCAACCACCATCCCGGCCAGCGCCAGCATCGCGGTCGCGGCGAAGCCGATCCCGATGACGCCCGCGAACTGGTAGGCGGTGATCATGCCGGCGCAGATCACCAGAGTCGGCAGCGCCGTAGCTTCAAGGCTGACGGCAAGGCCCTGGATGATGTTGGTGCCGTGGCCGGTTTCGGACGCCTTGGCGATCGAACGGACCGGGCGATAGTTGGTGCCCGTATAATATTCCGTGATCCATACCATCAGGCCGGTGACGGCAAGGCCGACCAGCATCGACAGGAACAGGTCCATCGCGGTGAAGCCGCCGCTGCCGTCTGCCGCCTGCCCGCCGACAACGACCGACATGTCGGGGAACACCAGCCGGGTGGCGAAGAACAGCGCCGGGATCGACGCCAGCGCCGAAACGATGAAGCCCTTGTAGAGTGCGCCCATGATGTTCTTCGAAGAACCGAGCTTCACGAAATAGGTACCGAGGATCGAGGTGAGGATGCAGACCCCGCCCGCCAGCAGCGGCAGCACCATCAGGTTGGCGAGATGCTCGCCACCCACCAGCAGCGCTGTCAGCACCATGGTGGCGCCGACGGTCACGACATAGGTTTCGAACAGGTCGGCGGCCATGCCCGCGCAGTCGCCCACGTTGTCGCCCACGTTGTCGGCGATGACGGCCGGGTTGCGGGGGTCATCCTCGGGGATTCCGGCTTCCACCTTGCCGACGTGGTCGGCGCCGACGTCTGCGGCCTTGGTGAAGATGCCGCCGCCAAGGCGCGCAAAGATCGAGATCAGCGATGCACCCAGCGCAAGGCTGACGAGGCTGTCGATCACGACGCGATCATCCGACGCATAGCCCAGATGATCGACCAGCAAATGATAATAGCCCGCGATCGCCAGCAGCGCGAGGCCGGCAACCAGCAGGCCGGTGATGGCGCCGGCGCGGAACGCCAGCGTCAGGCCTGCCTGCAGGCCATGCCGGGCGGCTTCGGCGGTGCGCACGTTCGCCCGCACCGAAATGTTCATGCCGATGAAGCCGGTCACGCCCGACAGCACCGCTCCGATCAGAAAGCCGATCGCCGGGAAGGTGCCGAAAAAGAAGAATACCAGCGCAAGAGCGACAACGCCGACGATGGCGATCGCGCCATACTGCTTCTTCAGATAGGCGCCGGCGCCTTCCTGAATCGCTGCGGCGATTTCCTGCATGCGCGCGTTGCCGGCGGGGGCCGCCAGTACCGAGCGCGTGGTGAGCAGGCCATACAGCACGGCCGCAATGCCGCACAGAATGGCGATGATGACGAAATTCATGTGCTTCCCCTACCCCTTATGAACGGGCGCCCCCGATGACGAGGGGCGGACGCATCTGCCCGCCCGGCCGGACGGCCGAACGGATTTGGCGGGGCTATTGGCAAACTGCGGCGCAACACGCAACCCGTCGCGCGTTCGACACCGTTCAGCGATGGCGATATCCGGTTGCGCCCGGCGCCCTTTCGTCGACGAACAATCCCCGGCCTTGCCGCAGCGAACCGATGCGCGAAACCGGCGTGCGGGCTGCGGCCGCTGCTGCCGTCACTGCCTCGCGCTGGCCGGGGCTGGCGGCGAACAGCAACTCATAGTCATCGCCCATCGCCGCAAGCGCCAGCACAGCAACGCCACTCTGGCGGGCGGCATCGCAAAGCGGGATCGCCGCCGAATCGATCTCCGCCCGCAAACCGGACGCCTCGGCCAGCCGCCCGGCATCGATCAGCAGACCGTCCGATACGTCGATCGCAGCGTGGGCGATCCTGCGCAGCGCCACCCCCAGCGCGAGGCGCGGCTGCGGCCGCCGATAGCGCCTGAGAAGCGCAGCATCGGCATCCCCCACCCGTTCGCCAAGCGCGACTTTCAGGCCAAGACCGGCAGCGCCGATGTCGCCGCTCAGCCACAAATCGTCGTCGGCTTTGGCCTTGCCACGTTCCAGCGCCTCGCCGGGCGGCACCGACCCCAGGGCCGTGAGCGACAGGACCGACCGCTCGCCGCTGCGGATGGTATCCCCGCCCAGCAGCGGAACCTGATGCAGCGCCAGCAATTGCGCCATCCCCCGCACCAGTTCGGTTGCCCATCCCGAACCACGGTCGTCGCCGATCCCCGCCCCCATCAGCACGCCGGCGGGCCGCGCGCCCGACGCCGCAAGGTCGGAAAGGTTCACCGCCGCCAGTTTCCAGCCGATGTCCGCCGGTGGGCAGTCCGGCGTGAAATGCACGCCTTCGGCCAGCATGTCGTGGGTGGCGACCAGTTGCAGCCCCAGTGGCCAGTCGAGAATGGCGCAATCGTCGGCAAGGCCACGCGCCGCCGTGCTGGTGGCGATCCCTCTCAGGGCTTCCAGCAGGCCGGCCTCGAGGCCGCCCCCCTCAGTCGGCGCGGACACTCTTGCCCAGCCGGTCGAGCAGCGCGTTCACGAACCCAGCCTCGCGCGCTTCATAGAAGGCGCGCGCCACATCGACATATTCCGAAACCACCGCAGCGCGCGGGACATCCGGGCGGGCGACCAGTTCATACGCCCCGCAGCGCAGTATCTGCAGCATCAGCCGATCCAGCCGGTCGAGCGTCCAGCCGGTGCCCAGAAAACCGGTGATCGCCTCGTCGAGTTCAGCGACGCGGGCAAGGCTGCCAGACACCAGATCATCGAAAAATATCCGGTCGGCGTCGGCCAGCCGGTCGCCGCCTTCCTCGGGGTCGACTTCGGCGCCCAGCCGGTGGAGGTGGAATTCGTGCAGCAGACGCGGCGTGGCGGTGCCCGAAACCGACTGCTGGTAAAGCGCCTGCACCGCAGCCAGCCGGGCTGCCGATCGCTGGCGGCGCGCATCATGATTGTTGGACGACATGGCCGCGCCTTTAGCGCCACCAGCCATTGTCTGCCAGTCTTATGGCCAGACCAGCTAAAACCGGACCAGCGAAATCATGAGGGTTGCCATCGCTGCAGGGCCGGACCACCGTTTGCAATCGAACGAGATGCAGCGGGAGCGGGGGATTGCTGACCAAGGCCGACGACTATCCGATCCACCAGCGGCCCGAGCCGATCGCGACAGCCGGCACCGACCGCAACTTCTATGATCGCTACTTCTTCAACGCCCAGTCCCCGGACGGGCGGCAGTTCCTTGCCGGTGCGCTTGGGGTCTATCCGCACCTGAACGTGATGGACGCGGCGTTCGCCTGGATGGAAGGCGGCCGCCAGCATTCGGTCTTCGCCTCGCGCCTGCTCGACATGGAGCGGATGGACACATCGGTCGGCCCGGTCACGGTCGAGGTAGTGGAACCGCTGAAGCGCCTGCGCCTTTCGCTTGGCGAAACCGACGGGCTTGCCGCCGACCTGCTGTTCGACGCCCGGCACGCCGCGATCGAGGAGCCGCGCTTCACATGGCGGCAAGGCCCGCGCACCATCATGGACGTGACCCGCATGACGCAGAACATGGCGGTTTCCGGCAGTGTAACGGCAAAAGGCAAGCGCCACACCATCAGCGGATGGCACGGGACGCGCGACCGGAGCTGGGGCGTCCGCCCGGTGGGCGCTGCCGATCCGCAGGGCGTCGCGCCACCGGCCGCGCCGCAGTTCTTCTGGGTCTGGGCGCCGCTGAACTTTCCACGGCATGCGCTGTTCTTTCACACCAACGACCATGCCGACGGCTCGCCCTGGAACCGCTCGGCGGTGCTGGTCGATCTGGCGTCCGGCAGCGAAATCCGGCTGGGCGCCCCTGCGTTCAGTTTCATCTATCGCCGGGGCAGCCGCCGCGTGTCCGAAGCCATGCTGCGCGGGCAACTGCCGCAAGGCCCTGTCGAAGTGCGGCTGGTGCCCGACACCGATTTCCAGATGCACGGCATCGGCTATGGCCACCCGCGCTTCGCCCACGGCAACTGGCGCGGCCCGCTGGATATCCAGACCGAGCATTTCGATACCTCCACAGCCGATGCAGGCGAAATCGGCAACGCCCATGTGCAGGCGCTGGTGCAGGCGGAACTGCGGCTGCCCGGCGGCGAAATCCACCACGGCAGGGGCGTTCTCGAACAACTGTTCCTCGGCCCGCACTCGCCTTCCGGCTTTCGGGGCCTGTTCGACCTTGCCTGAGGCACAATCCCCGCTGGTTGCCCTTCTGGAAGCGGCGCTTTCGGCGCATCTGGGCCACGACGCCAAGGTCACGGGGCTTTCCCGCTTTCATGGCGGGGCCGCGCGCGAAACCTATCGCTTTCAGGCCACGTTCGACGGCCGGACAGAAGGGCTGGTGGTCCGTCGTGACCCTCCGGCAAGTCTCATCACCACGTCGCGACTGGTTGAATATCATGTGCTGCAACGCGCGCATGCGGCCGGGCTTCCGGTGCCGGAACCGCTGCTCCTCGACGAAGCGGGAACGCGGCTTGGCGCACCCGGCTTCATCATGCACGAGATGCCCGGCGGACGCGCGGCGGGACTGTTCGAAACCGCCCCCTATGGCCCGGCGGCCGATGCAACCGGTCACGCACTGTTTTCAGCGCTCGGGCGGTTGCACGCACTGACGCCCGACCAGCGCGACCTGTCGGTGCTGCCAGTGCAGGATGCAGCCGCAAGGCTTGCGCACTGGAAGGCCGAGATCGCCTCGCACCGGCTGCGCCCCGAGCCGATCGCCGCTGCCGCCATCCGCTGGCTCGAAGCGCATATGCCGCCGCCATCCGGGCCTCCGGCAATCGTGCACGGCGATTTCCGGTCCGGGAATTTCCTCGTCGATGGCAGTAATCGGCTGCTGGCCATTCTCGACTGGGAAATGGCCCATATCGGCGACCCCTACGAAGACCTTGCGTGGGCGCTCGACCCGCTATGGAGCCACGGCGACAGCGCAAGGGCCGCAGCCACTCTGCCCCGCGCCGAGGCGATCCGCTGCTGGGAAGAAAGTTCGGGCCGCCGGTTCGACGCCGGCATGTTCCGCTGGTGGCAGTTGTTCGCTGGTGTCGAGGGTCTGGCGATCTGGATCAGCAGCGCCCACGAGGTGGCAAAGGGCCACACCGCCGACCCGGTGATGACGTTTGCAGCCGTGCTTCCCTATCGTATCCACAACGCACAGGTTGCCACCATGCTGAAGGAGCTGGCCGCATGAGCCTCGACACGCGGCAGATCCTCGAAGGGCTGGCGATGGGGCAGTTTGCCATGGTCGCGCCGGAACTCGGCGACGGTTACGCCGGCAAGTCGGCGGGCGTCATCGCCATGCTGATGCTGGCGGTTGCCACCATGCAGGACCGCATGCTCGACAAGGCACCTGCCCTTTGCGCGCGCCTTGTGGCGCTGCTTGGCGAGGCGGCACCAACGGCAGGCCCGGTAAAGGACGAAATCGAATCGGCGCTTGTAAGGGCGCCCGAAGAAGGCTGGTTTGCCTACCGCGACCGGCTGATGGGCGCGCTGGAGGCGCTGCATGGCTGGGCAGATCTGCACGATCCCACGCTCGCCGTGCGCTGCCGGGATTATCTGGCGGATCACGCGCTGGCCGAGTGCGTCGAATTGCCCATGATGGCGGGCTGAACCCTTTCGCCCATGCGGCAGGGCGGTCGCTTTCGCGGGCGATGGCAAGGTTCTTCGGCTGTCGGCGCTTGACGATTTGGCCCTCGCAATGCGAAGCGCATTCAGCAATGCGTAACCGGCGCACCCCGATGACGGCGCCGGGCGTTCGGCGTTTCCTGCCCCGTTGCGGGCCATGATGGAGAGTGGGCATGACGAAGATTCTTGGGCGCGCGTCGGCAGTGGCGTTCGCTGCGCTGATCGCAGCCGCCGCACCGCAAGCTGCGCAGGCGCAGAAAAAGGGCGAAAAGGCGCCCAGCTTCAAATTCTCCAAGGCGGTGCAGCCGCTGCTCGCTGATGCGCAGAAAAAGCAGCAGGCGGGCGATGCAGCAGGCGCGCTTGCAGTGCTGGCGCAGGCCGATGCCCTGCCCGAAAAGAACAGCGACGACATCTACATGATCGCGATGATGCGCCTGAATTCGGCCATCGCCGTGAAGGACAACGCCCAGATCGAGAAGGCGCTGGAAGGCGCGCTGGCAACCGGCCGGGTCGCTCCGGAAGATGCGGTGAAGTTCCGCCGCAACCTTGGCGCGTTCGCGTTGCAGCGCAACGACTATGCGAAGGCCCTTTCCGAGTTCGAGCAGGTGCTGGCCGCCAACCCGAACGACCCGGACCTGATGGTCGAAGTCGCGGAAATGCAGCGCCGGCAGGGACAGGATCAGAAGGCGATCGCGACGATGAATCAGGCGATCGCGGCCAAGCAGGCGGCGGGCGCCAAGGCCGATGAAACCTGGTATCGCCGCGCGCTGGCGATCGCCTACGACAAGAAACTCCCGGCCGAAATCGTCTCGACCAGCGAAGCGCTGCTGAAGGCCTACCCCACCGCCACCAACTGGCGCGACGTGATGGTCATCTATCGCGACGGCGCCAAGTTCGACGATCAGGGCAACCTCGACATCCTGCGCTTGATGCGCGCCAACTCGGCCCTCACCGGCGAGCGTGATTTCGCCGAATATGCCGAAACAGCTACGCTGCGCGGCTATCCGGGCGAAGCGAAGGCCGTGCTGGACGAAGGTGTTGCCAAGGGCGCGCTGCAATCGACGAAGCCGTTCGTGAAGGAACTGCTGGCCAGCGTCAGCCCCAAGGTTTCGGCCGACAAGGCATCGCTGCCGGGGCTGGAAAAGGAAGCCGCCGCCGCCAAGACCGGCAAGGCCGCCATGGGCACGGCTGACGCCTATCTCGGCTATGGCGATTATGCGAAGGCCGCCACGCTGTACAAGCTGGCCCTGTCGAAAGGCGGTGTCGACGCCGACATCGTCAACACGCGCCTCGGCTTCGCGCTCGGCAAGACCGGCGACAAGGCGGGCGCGCAAGCTGCGCTGAACGCGGTCACCAAGGCCCCTCGAAACCAGCTCGCGAAATATTATCTGGTCTGGCTCGGCAACCAAAGCTGAGCCTCTGGCCGGAAGATGGGGGCGGGCCGCTGGTCCGCCCTCTTGCATTACAGCAACGGGAAGTACGACCAACATGAACATCCGCATCGGCCTAACCTTTGATGACGTGCTGCTGGTTCCGCAGGAATCGGCGGTGCTGCCGTCGCAGGCCGACACCTCGACCAGGATCACCCGCGACATCCGCCTTGCGATCCCTGTCCTGTCCTCGGCGATGGATACCGTCACAGAAGCGAACATGGCGATCGTGATGGCGCAAGCCGGCGGGATCGGCGTGCTGCACCGCAATCTGTCGGTCGCCGAGCAGGTCGAGGCCGTGCGGCAGGTGAAGCGCTTCGAGGCAGGGATGGTGGTCAATCCCATCACCATGACCGCCGAACAGACGCTTGGCGAAGCGCTGGAACTGATGGCACGCCATCATATTTCCGGCATCCCCGTCGTCGAACCGTCGGAACCGGGCCAGCCGGGGCGGCTGATCGGCATCCTGACGAACCGCGATGTCCGGTTTGCCGAAAACCGGCTGCAACCCGTCGCCGAACTGATGACCAGCCAGAATCTGGCGACGGTGAAAGCCGGTGTCACACAGGAAGAAGCGCGCCGCCTGCTGCACCAGCGCCGGATCGAAAAGCTGGTCGTCGTCGATGCGCAGGATCGTTGCGTCGGCCTCGTCACGGTGAAGGACATGGAACGCGCCGTCACCTACCCCGACGCCACCAAGGATTCTGCGGGCAGGCTGCGCGTCGCCGCCGCGACGACGGTTGGCGATGCGGGCTATGAACGTTCATGCGCACTGATCGACGCCGAGTGCGACCTGATCGTGGTCGATACAGCCCATGGCCATTCGAGGCAGGTGGGCGAAGCAGTCCGCAAGTTGAAGCAGCGCGCGCCCAAGGCACAGATCATCGCCGGAAACGTCGCCACCGCCGACGCAGCACTTGCGCTGATCGACGCCGGCGCCGACGGCATCAAGGTCGGGATCGGGCCGGGCAGCATCTGCACCACGCGCGTGGTCGCCGGTGTCGGCGTGCCGCAGCTTACCGCGATCCTCGATACGGCGGCGGCCGCCGAAAAACATGGCGTGCCGGTGATCGCCGATGGCGGCCTTCGCACTTCCGGAGACATCGCCAAGGCGATGGCGGCAGGTGCTGGCGCAGTCATGATCGGCTCGTTGCTGGCCGGCACCGACGAAGCGCCGGGCGAAACCTTCCTCTATCAGGGGCGCGCCTACAAAAGCTATCGCGGCATGGGATCGGTCGGCGCCATGGCGCGCGGCAGCGCCGACCGCTACTTCCAGCAGGACATCAAGGACCAGTTGAAGCTGGTGCCGGAAGGCATCGAGGGGCAGGTGCCCTTCAAGGGCGCCGCCCGCGACGTGCTGCACCAGCTGGTCGGCGGCCTGAAGGCCGCGATGGGCTACACCGGGGCGGCCACACTGGCTGATCTTCGGCAGCGCGCACAGTTCGTGCAGATCACCAACGCGGGCCTGCGGGAAAGCCATGTCCACGACGTGACGATCACGCGGGAAGCGCCGAACTACCCGACGCGCTGATGCGTGATCCAGCCCGTGTGCAAGCCGCGATCGAGATCCTCGACGCGGTGATCGACGCCGCCCGTGAAGGCGGCGCAGCAGCCGATACGCTGGCGCAGCGCTACTTCGCCAGCCGCCGATATGCGGGTTCGAAGGATCGCGCCCGCATCCGGGAAATGCTGTTCGACGCCATCCGCCATTCGGCCGAACTGCCGCCGTCCGGGCGGGCGCTGATGCTTGGCATGGCCGAGGAAGCGCAGCCCGACCTGCTTGCGCTGTTCGATGGCAGCCCGCACGCCCCAGCCCCGCCAGCGGCCGGGGAACATCGGGCAACGGCCTCGCTCTATCCGCAATGGCTGCAATCAGAACTGCGAGGACGCTTTGGCGATGCCCTCTTGCCAGAGCTTGCGGCCCTCAGCGCACGGGCGCCGCTCGACATTCGGGTGAACCCGATGCGCGCCGATCCGGCGCAGGTTGCGGCCGATCTTGGCGCTGCGCCGATCCCCGGCCTGCCGCACGCCTTGCGCCTGCCTGCGCCGATCCCGCTGGATAGCCACCCGCTCATGCACACCGGCGCGATCGAAGTGCAGGACGCCGGAAGCCAGAGGGTCGTCGCTCTGGCAGACGCCAGCCCCGGCGAAACCGTGATCGACCTCTGCGCCGGTGCGGGCGGCAAGACACTGGCGCTGGCCGCAGCGATGCGCGGCGAAGGCCGGCTGATCGCAACCGACACCGATCGCCGAAGGCTGCACGCTATGGCGCCCCGCCTAGGGCGGGCGGGGCTTGGCGGCTTCGTCGAATCGCGGCTGCTGAACCCCGGCCAGGAACAGGCCGCGCTTGCCGACTTGCAGCACAAGGCCGATCTGGTGCTGGTCGATGCGCCGTGTTCGGGCACCGGCACATGGCGGCGCAATCCGGAACTGCGCTGGAGGCTGACACCTGCCGGCCTTGCCCGCCTGCATGCCGTTCAGGCGCGGCTCATCGCCCTTGGCGCATCGCTGGTGAAGCCCGGCGGGCGGCTGGTCTATGCCGTTTGTTCGGTATTGCCGTCCGAGGGTGAGGAACAGGCACGCAAGGCAGCAGCTGCCTGCGGATTGCAAGCGGATGCCATGCAGGCAATGTCGCCGCTGGCGGATGGGTGCGATGGCTTTTTCGTCGCGCGGCTCGTTGCAAACTGCTAGGCTTGCGCCGTGCGCGCCATGCGCGAGAGAAGGCTGGGCGCGCCATGCGCAAGAGAGGGATAGGAACAAGCATGCATGCAGCAATGTTCGGCCGACACATGGTCGCCGTGGCGATGTTGGGTGCCGGGCTGACGCTGGCCGCGGCGCCCGCGACTGCTGCCCGCCAGCGCGCATCGGCGCCAGCGGGTGCGCCTGCGCGCGGCCTCGCCGACGACCAGCTTTCGGCGCAATCGCTTGCCATGCTGAAGGCTGGCGACGATGCGCTGACCAGCGGCAAAACCGCTGCCGCAATCGACAATTACGAAGCAGCACTCGCGGCCGACCCTCGCAATCGCATGGCCTATATGGGCCTCGGGCGGGCTTCGCAAATCGACGGGCTACCCGGCAAGGCCGTGCGCTATTACCGCGAAGCGTTGCAGCTTGATCCCAACAATATCGCTGCGCTGGAATTGCAGGGGATGGCGCTTCTGGAACGCGGCGCCAAGGGCCGGGCAGAGGAAAACCTTGAACGGCTGAAGGTGGTTTGTGCTGCGCCTTGTGCCGCTGCCGACCGGTTGACAGCGGCGATGGTGCGAAGCGCCGCAACCGCCGCACAGACAGCATCCGCCGAACAAGCGGAAAAGAAATGAACGCAGGCCGAGGTGCCTCGGCGCACGGCGGCACGGGGCATTGGGCCGTCGGCAGCAATGCGCTGCACGATGCAGCCCGCGCCAGTCTGGAAGCGCGCGGCGAACAATGGACGGAATTACGCGCCAGCCTGTTCGATGCGCTGGCCCGCGATGGCGGCCCGGTTTCCGCCTACGACGTCGCCGACAGGCTGTCGGCCTCGACCGGGCGCCGGGTGGCGCCCAACAGCGTCTATCGCATCCTGGATCTGTTCGTGGAAAACGGGCTGGCGAAACGGATCGAAAGCCGCAACGCCTATGTCGCCAACACCCATCCGGCATGCGCGCATGATTGCATTTTCCTGATCTGCGAAAGCTGTGGCCGGATCGACCATCTGGACGACGACCGGCTGGCCGGCGAAATGCGCAGCCG
>NZ_DBNHFX010000030.1:0-6001 GCF_057137845.1 Sandaracinobacteroides sp.
GGAATCAGGCAGGCAGGCGTTCAAACAGGCAAGTAAGGACTTCGATGCTCCAGTTCCTGCGCAAGTCGGTCTCGTCGTGGGTCGGCATTCTGGTTCTTGCACTCGCGCTGGGCGCGATGGTCCTGACCATGTTTCAGGGGCAGGGCCCCGGCGGTGGCGGCAGCACCACGCAGCAGGGCAATGTGCTGGTCACGGTCGGCGACCGCGCGATCCTCGACACCGACTATACCGGCTCGATCGACCGTGCCGTCCAGCGCGAACGCGAACGCTCGCCGGAACTTACCAACGCCCAGTTCGTGGCGGCGGGTGCGGGCGACATGCTGTTGCAGCAGATGATCGCAACCAAGGCGATGCAGGTGTTTGGCGAAGCCAACCGCATGGCGATTTCGCGCCGCATGATCGACGGAGAGATCGCCAGCATTCCGGCCTTTCAGGTGAACGGCAAGTTCGACGATGCCACCTTCCGCCGCCTGCTGGCGCAGCAGCAGCTTGGCGAAGGGGAATTGCGTGATTCGATCGCGGCAGACCTGTTGCGGCGGCAGTTGCTGCAACCGGTGATGGCCGGCTCGACCGTGCCGCAGGGCATGACCGAAACCTATACGAAGATGCTGCTGGAACAGCGCAAGGGCGTGATTCTGCCGATTCCATCGGCTGCAATGGCCGACCCCGGCAAGCCGACCGACAAGCAGCTTCAGGAATTCCACACCGCCCACAAGGAGGACTACACCATTCCGGAACGGCGGGCGTTCCGCTTTGCCGAGCTGGACCGGGCGCAGCTTGCCGCACAGGCGAAGCCGACTGCCGACGCAGTGCGCAAATACTATGACGAGCATCAGGGCGAGTTCGGTGGTCTCGAAACGCGCGAAGTGCAGCAGATCGTGCTGCCCGACGAGGCGAAGGCGAAGGCGTTTGCCGCAACCGTGCGTGGCGGCACGCCGTTCGTTACCGCCGCCAAGGCCGAAGGCTTCGGCGAAGGTGACGTTTCACTGGGTGCACTGAGCCAGGAACAACTGGCGAAGCAGATCAGCGAGGAAGTGGCGAAAGCCGCATTCGCTCTGCCCAAGGGCGCGGTCAGCGACCCGCTGAAATCGAAGTTCGGTTGGACGGTGCTGTCGGTCGGGGCGGTGCATCCTGCAAAGGCCGCACCCTTTGCATCGGTTGCCGGAGACATCGAAAAGCGTCTCGCCGACGACAAGCTGGCCGACCTGCTGTCGAAGACTGTGGCCGATGCCGAGGACCGGCTTTCAGAGGGCCAGTCGTTTGCGGATGTGGCGAAAGCGTTGGGCGTGGCGGTGCAGACCGTTCCAGCCCTTACGCGCGATGGCCGGCTGGTTGCCGATGATTATACCGTAACCCGTGTCGCGCAGCCGGTGCTGCCCAAGGCGTTCGCTGCCGCACAGGGCGATGGCCCGCAGGTCGTCGAGCTGGCGGAAGATCATTTTGCGCTGCTGGAAGTGACCGACGTGATCCCGCCGACGCTGGCGCCGCTGGACAAGATCCGTCCCGGCGTCGAGCAGGCATGGGCGGCGCAGGCGCGATCGGACGCGGCGAAGGCTGTTGCCGAACGGATCGCTGCCTCGCTCGACAAGGGCGAGCCGATGGACAAGGCGACCGCCGGGCAGAAGCACGGGCAGCCGCAGGTGATTGCCGTTCGCCGCCTCGAACTGATGCAGATGGCAAACGAGGGGCGTCAGGTTCCGCCGCCGGTTTCGATGCTGCTGAACACCCCCAGCGGCAAGGCCGGGGTTATCGCGGCGCCCGGCAATCAGGGCTGGTTCGTGGTGAAGGTGAACGACGTTCAGCCGGGCGATCCGTCGGATGCGGCCCAGCTTTCGGGCGCCGTGCGTCCGGGCCTCGTGCGGGACGCAGGCACCGAACTTGCCGAAAGCTATGTCCGCGCCATCGAGCGCGAGGCGGTCGTGGTGCGCAAGCCCGCAAGCGTGAAGGCGGTGAACCAGCGTCTGACCGGCGCGCTCGACAGCGAATGACGGGCGAAAGGTGCTGAACCCTCAGCAATTGGCCGAAGCGCGCGACCGGCTGGCCGCCGGACGGCACGCCTGCCTGCATATGGTGCTCGATGCCGATACCGAAACGCCGGTGTCGGCCTGGCTGAAGCTCGCGGCATCGGGGCGGGGCGATTTCCTTCTGGAATCCGTAGAAGGCGGGCGCACGCGCGGGCGATACTCGCTGATCGGGCTTGATCCCGATCTGGCGTTCCGCGCGACCGGCAACCAGCCCGAGATCAACCGCGCGTGGCGCGACGATCCAGCGGCGTTCCAGCCGGTCGATGCGCCGACGCTGGTCGCCCTGCGCGAACTCGTTGCCTCGATTGCAACCGATGTGCCGGCGACGCTGCCACCGGCGCTGCCGTTCCTCGTGGGCTATTTCGGCTATGAAACGGCGTCGCTCGTCGAAACGCTGCCGGTGCCAGAAGCTGATCCTCTGGCTGTCCCTGACATGATGTTCGTCAGGGCAGGGCTGCTGCTGGTGTTCGACCGGCTTGCCGATACGTTGACGCTGGTTGCGCCGCTGTATGCCGATGCCGCCATCGAACCGGACGTGGCCGTTCGCCGCGCGACCGAACGGCTGGAGGCCGCTGCCGCGCGGCTGTCGCGGCCGCTGCCGCCACGCGCAACGCTGGCGCAGGAAACCGGCGCTGCGCCGACGCCCCGTTCAGCGGTCGGCCGCGATCGTTATCGCGCGATGGTCGAGGCGGCCAAGGCCTATATCGCTGCCGGAGATATTTTTCAGGTGGTGCTGGCGCAGCGGTTCGAAATGCCGTTCCCGCTGCCGCCGTTCCAGCTTTACCGGTCGCTGCGGCGGGTGAACCCGTCGCCTTTCCTGTATCACCTTGATCTGCCCGGATTTTCCGTTACCGGGTCCAGCCCGGAAATCCTGGTGCGCGCGCGCGGCGGCGAAGTGACCATCCGGCCGATCGCCGGCACCCGCCCGCGCGGCGCCACCGACGCCGAGGACCAGGCGCTGGAGCAAAGCCTGCTGGCCGACCCCAAGGAACTGGCCGAGCATCTGATGCTGCTGGATCTGGGCCGCAACGATGTGGGCCGGGCTTCCGAACCGGGCACGGTGCGCGTGACCGACAGCTTCACCATCGAACGCTACAGCCACGTCATGCACATCGTTTCGAACGTCGTCGGCAAGCAGAAGGCGGGCACGGATTCGATCGACGCGCTGCTGGCCGGCTTTCCGGCAGGCACGGTTTCCGGTGCGCCGAAGGTGCGCGCGATGGAGATCATCGCCGAACTGGAAGCGGAAAAGCGCGGCCCATATGCCGGCGGCATCGGCTATTTCGCCCCTGATGGCGGCATGGATAGCTGCATCGTGCTGCGCACCGCCGTCGTGAAGGACGGGGTGATGCACGTGACGGCAGGGGCCGGCATCGTTGCCGACAGCGTGGCTGAGGCTGAACAGCGCGAGTGCGAAGCGAAGTCGGGCGCGCTGATGGCGGCCGCAAGGGCTGCGATCGCAGCCGCGTCGGAACCCGGCTTCGGCCAGTAGATTTTCCCGGCATAATCGGCGCGCAGCGGTTGCGCCGAGGCCCTGAAGGCGAAACAAGGTTCGGCATGTACATACCGCTCAGGGTCCAGAGCAGTTACTCGATGCTCGAGTCGACGATCGAGTTGAAAGCGCTGTCTGCCACCTGCGCGCGGCGCGGTGTGCCGGCCGTCGGGCTGGCCGACCGGGGCAATCTGTTCGGGGCGATGGCGTTTTCCAAGGCCTGCACCGAGGCCGGCATCCAGCCGGTGATCGGCACGATGCTGCCGTTGCTGCGCGACATGCCGCCCGGCGCATTGCGGCCGGGCGCCCGCCCGCCGATCGATCATCTGGTGCTGTATGCCCGCAACGCCGACGGCTGGAGCAACCTTCTGAAGCTGGTGTCGTCGGCCCACATGGACGGCGAGGGCGGACTGGACGGCTTGCAGGGCCTGACGGACGGGTTGTTGTGCCTGACCGGCGGCGCCGATGGCGCCTTGGCGCGGCTGTTCGCCCAGGGCCAGCACGACGAGGCGCTGGCGCTGGCAACGCGCCTGCAACAACTGTTCGGCGACCGGCTGTTCATCGAGCTGTCGCGCAGCGGCGAGCCGGACGAACTGGCCAGTGAACAGGCGCTGCTGGAACTTGCCCATGAACGCGGTCTGCCGATCGTCGGAACCAGCCCCGCGCGCTTTCTGGAACCGGGAGGCCACGACGCGCACGACGTGATGCTGTGCATCGCGGAAGGGGCGTATCTGGAAACGGCGGACCGGCGCCGCTCGAACCCGCAACATTATCTTGCCGCGGCCGACGAGATGGCCGCCCGCTTCCACGATCTGCCCGAAGCGATCGCCAATTGCGCGCTGGTAGCGAAGCGGACGGCCTTCGCGCTGAAAAAGCGTGATCCGGTGCTGCCGAAGCTGGTGGCCGACGCCGAAGCCGAAAAGGCGGGCCTTCGCGAACTGGCCGAAGCGGGCTTGCGCGCGCGGCTCTCGGCGATGGCGGCGCCGCTTTCTGCCGAAGACGAGGCCCCCTATCACGAGCGGCTGGAGTTCGAGCTGAAGATCATCGGCGACATGGGCTTTTCCGGCTATTTTCTGATCGTTGCCGATTTCATCCAGTGGTCGAAGGAACAGGGGATTCCCGTAGGGCCGGGGCGCGGGTCGGGCGCTGGCTCGGCGGTTGCCTGGGCGCTGCGCATCACCGACCTCGACCCGCTGGCGCTGGGCCTGCTGTTCGAGCGTTTCCTGAACCCCGAGCGCAAGTCGATGCCCGACTTCGACATCGACTTCTGCGAAACCCGGCGCGAGGAAGTGATCCGCTATGTGCAGCGCAAATATGGCAGCGCGCAGGTGGCGCAGATCATCACCTTCGGAACGCTGAAGGCGCGCGCAGTCGTCAAGGATGTCGGCCGTGTCATGCAGTTGCCCTATGGGCAGGTGAACCGGATCTCGAACCTGATCCCGGTGAACCCCGCCGACCCGTGGGATTTGAAGCGCGCGCTGAACGGCGTCCCTGAACTGACCACCGAAATAAAGGCGGACCCCAAGGTCGAACGGCTGATCGAAGTCGGGTTGCAACTGGAAGGGCGGCCGCGCCACTCCTCGACCCACGCGGCGGGCGTCGTCATCGGCGACCGTCCGCTTGCGGAACTGGTGCCGCTTTATCGCGATCCCCGGTCGGACTTTCCGGTTACCCAGTTCGACTTGAAATGGGCCGAGGAAGCCGGCCTTGTGAAGTTCGACTTTCTGGGCCTGAAAACGCTTTCGGTGCTGGCGCGCGCCTGCAAGCTGCTTGCCGCGCGCGGAACGATCGTCGACCTCGACCATCTGCCGTGGGACGATCAGACCGTCTATGCGCTGATGACGCGCGGCGACACGGTTGGGGTGTTCCAGTTCGAATCCGAAGGCATGCGCCGGGCGCTGGCACTGGTGAAGCCGACGCTGTTCGAAGATATCGTGGCACTGGGCGCGCTGTATCGGCCCGGCCCGATGGACAATATCCCGAGCTTCGCCGCGCGCAAATGGGGACGGGAAGCGCCGGACTATCTGCATCCGATGCTGGAACCCATCCTGAAGCCGACCTATGGTGTCATCATCTATCAGGAACAGGTGATGCAGATCGCGCAGGTTCTGGCGGGCTATTCGCTGGGAGAGGCCGACCTGCTGCGCCGGGCGATGGGCAAGAAGATCAAGGCCGAGATGGACGCGCAGCGCGCGCGCTTCGTTGAAGGGGCAAAGGCGAACGGCGTCGAGTCTGCACAGGCGGAATATATCTTCAATCTGGTCGACAAGTTCGCAGGCTATGGCTTCAACAAGAGCCACGCAGCAGCCTATGCGCTGGTCGCCTGGCAGACGGCCTGGCTGAAAACCCACCACCCGGCCGCATTCTATGCCGGTTCGATGGCCTATGACATCCACCTGACCGACAAGCTGGCGGTCTTCGTCGACGACATGCGGCGCCTGGACATGGTTCTGCTTGGCCCCTGCATCAACATGAGCGACGCCGA
>NZ_DBNHFX010000031.1:0-9987 GCF_057137845.1 Sandaracinobacteroides sp.
CGATGCTGCGCGGCCATGTCGGAGAGGAGGCAGTCCTGCTGGCAAGGCTGGGCGACGGTTTTCGCGCCGTTGGCGCATTTTGCACCCACTATGGCGGGCCGCTGGAGCAGGGCATTCTTGTTGCCGACACCGTGCATTGCCCGCTACACCATGCCTGCTTCTCGTTGCAGACGGGCGAAGCGCTGGGTGCTCCGGCCTTCGATGCGCTGCCCTGCTGGCAGGTCGAGCAGGAAGGCGACCGCATCATCGTGTGCCGGAAAGCGGTCGCTGCGGCCGCGGCCCTGGCGGCCGGCGGCAAGCAGCCCGCCGATATCGTGATCGTCGGTGGAGGAGCGGCGGGCTTTGCCTGCGCCGAGATGCTGCGCCGGCGCGGGTATCGGGGCCGGCTGACGATGCTAAGCGCCGACGCCGACTGGCCGTGCGACCGCCCGAACCTTTCGAAGGATTTTCTGGCGGGCGCCGCACCCGACGCGTGGATCCCGCTGAAACCGGAGAGTTTTTACACCGAACAGCGGATCGACGTGCATCTGGCAACGCCAGTTGCGAAGATCGATCTGGCCGACCATCGGGTGACGACCGCCGATGGGCGCACGTTCGCGTTCGACCGGCTGCTGATCGCGACCGGCGCCGAACCCGTCAGATTGCCGATCCCCGGCGCCGATCGGGCACATGTGTTCACGCTGCGCTCGTTTGCCGACAGCCGCGCCATCGTTACGCGCGCAGCAACGGCGCGATCCGCCGTGGTGCTGGGATCCGGGTTCATCGGGCTGGAAGTAGCCGCCGCATTGCGTCAGCGCGGGCTGGACGTGCATGTCGTCTCGCTTGATGAGCGCCCGCTGGAACGGGTTCTCGGCCCGGCGCTGGGCGATCATCTGCGCCACCTGCACGAAGGCCATGGCGTTCACTTTCACATGCAGACGACGATTGCCGCGATCGAGGAAACGGCTGTGCAGCTTGCCGACGGCACGCGCCTTGTGGCGGACATCGTGATCATCGGGGTCGGCGTCAGGCCGCGCACGGCACTGGCCGAGGCGGCCGGGCTGCGGATCGATCATGGCGTGCTGGTCGACCAGCATCTCGAGACGGCGGTGCCCGGCGTTTATGCTGCGGGCGATGTTGCGCGTTGGGCAGCCACCGATGGCGCCACCATGCGGGTCGAGCACTGGGTGGTTGCGGAACGGCAGGGGCAGGTCGTCGCCGAAAACATGCTGGGTGGTTCGGTTCGGTATGTCGACACGCCGTTTTTCTGGAGCGCGCATTTCGATGTGGCGATTCGCTATGTCGGCCATGCGGAAGGCTGGGATTCGATCGAAGTGGATGGCGACATCGGCGCGAACGACTGTGCTGTAAAGTATCGGAACGGCGACAAAATCGTAGCAGTTGCCACCATCGGCCGCGACCGCACGGCGCTTGAGCAGGCGCAGAAGCTGGCGGCGACGGCAGCCTGACGTTGCCACGGCCGGCTGCACCTGCAATCGGTGCCTTGTCAGCGAATGCGGTTGCGATACAGTCGCGCTATGCAAGATCAGATCCGGCCGCACGCCCCCCGACCTCGAATCCCGCTGCGCTGGAAGATCATCGGCCTCGTTACACTGGGGACGATCCTGAACTATCTGGCCCGCTCGACGCTTTCTGTGGCGGCGCCGACCCTGATGCAGCAGTTCGAGATGACGGTCGAGCAATATAGCTGGGTCGTGCTGAGCTTTCAGGCCAGTTACACGGTGATGCAGACGGTGGCCGGATCGGTGCTGGATGCGCTGGGAACCCGGCTAGGCTTCTTCATTTTCGCGGTTGGCTGGGCGCTTTCCAACATGGCGCATGCGCTGGCCACCGGCACGTTCAGCCTGGCCTTCTTCCGTGGCCTGCTTGGCGCGACCGAGGCCGCAGCAATCCCGGCCGGTTCCAAAAGCGTATCGGAATGGTTCCCCTCGAAGGAACGGCCGCTGGCCACCAGCCTGTTCCAGATGGGAACCAGCGTCGGCAACATGATCGCGCCGCCGCTGGTTGCCTTCTGCATCCTCTATTGGGGCTGGCAGTCGGCCTTCCTGGTGACCGGCGCGCTCAGCCTGTGCTGGGCGGTTCTGTGGTGGTTCAGCTACCGGCGCCCCGAAGAGCACAAGGCGCTGCACCCCGACGAGCTGGCCGAGATCGAGGCCGGGCGCAACGATGGTGATGGCGATGGCGGCGGCAAGCCGGCAACCCGCAAGGAAGTGCTGAAAAGCCGGGGCTTCTGGGCGATCGCGCTGCCGCGCTTTCTGGCGGAACCGGCGTGGCAGACGTTCAATTTCTTCATCCCGCTGTATCTGGTTGCTGTCTGGGGCATGGATCTGAAGGGGCTGGCGCTTTGGGCGTGGCTGCCGTTTCTGGCCGCCGATTTCGGCTCGCTGGCAGCGGGCCTGCTGCCGCCGTGGCTGATGCGGCGTGGCGTCGGGCTGGTGCAATCGCGCAAGCTTACGATGACGATCGGCGCATTCTGCATGCTGGGGCCGGCAGCGATCGGCTGGGCGACATCGCCGCAGATGGCGATTGCGCTGTTCTGTATCGGCGGCTTTGCCCACCAGATGCTGAACGGCGCGCTGATCACCCTTGGCACCGATCTGTTCGACAGCAAGGCCGTCGGCACCGCCAGCGGCATGGCGGGCACCTTCGCATGGACCGGCGGCATGCTGTTCACCTTCCTGATCGGCAAAAGCGCCGACAGCTTCGGCTACAACCCGCTGTTCGTGGCGCTTGCGGTGCTCGACCTCTTGGGAGTTGTCATTCTGTGGACGCTGCTGCGCCGCCGCACCGGGGCGGCTGCCTGAAAATCGCCGCCTGACCTTCACATTGCCGATTTCGGCCCGCCGCCCTAAGGAGGCTAAGGAGGTCGTTCGGCCAAGAGGATATTGATGGTGGATTTTCACAGCCTCGACGACGAGGCAGCGCACGACGGCGACCGCGATGCCGGAATCCCGGCAGACGTGCTGGATGCCGTGCGCACGCTGATTCGCTGGGCAGGCGACGACCCGGATCGCGAAGGGCTGATCGACACGCCCGGACGTGTGGCGCGCGCCTACCGCGATTACTACAGCGGCTACGAGGAAGACCCGCGCCACCACTTGAGCCGCACCTTTCAGGAAGTGGGCGGCTACGACGAGATCGTGCTGCTGCGCGACATTCCCTTCCATTCGCACTGCGAGCATCACATGGCGCCGATCATCGGCCGGGTGCATATCGCCTATCTGCCGACGGACCGGGTGGTCGGGCTGTCCAAGCTGGCGCGGGTGGCGCTGGGCTACGCCCGCCGCCTGCAGGTGCAGGAGCGCCTGACCGCCGAAATCGCCGACGCCATTCAGGACGTGCTGAACCCGCGCGGCGTAGCCGTCGTCATCGAGGCGAGCCACGCCTGCATGACGGCGCGCGGCGTGCGGACGACCGGTTCCACCATGACCACCAGCCGGATGATGGGGATCTTCCGCAGCGACGAGCGCAGCCGCAAGGAAGTGCTGATGCTGATGAACGTGGGCGCCGCCTGATCATGGCCGAAAAAGTTTCGATCGAACCGCCGCGCAAAGTGGGCATGGTGTCGCTCGGCTGCCCGAAGGCGCTGGTCGACAGCGAGCGCATCCTGACGTCGCTCAGGTCCGAGGGGTATCGGATGTCGGGCGATTATGCCGGCGCCGACGTGGTGATCGTGAACACCTGCGGATTTCTCGACAGCGCCAAGGAAGAAAGCCTCGACGCCATCGGTGAAGCCCTGGCCGAAAACGGCCGCGTCGTCGTTACGGGCTGCATGGGCGCCGAGGCGGATCGCATCCGCACCCGCTATCCCGATGTGCTGGCCGTGACAGGGCCGCAGCAATATGAAGCCGTGGTCGGGGCGGTGAAGCAGGCAGCGCCGATGCCGCCGCAGCCGTTCGTCGATCTGGTGCCCGATGTCGGTCTGAAGCTGACGCCGCGCCATTACAGCTATCTGAAGATTTCCGAAGGCTGCAACCACCGTTGCTCCTTCTGCATCATTCCGTCGCTGCGTGGCGATCTGGTGTCGCGCCGACCCGATGCCATCCTGCGCGAGGCCGAAAAGCTGGTCGCCGCCGGAACGAAGGAACTGCTGGTCATATCGCAGGACACCTCGGCCTACGGGCGCGACCTGCGCCACGCGACGTTCGGCAAGGACGGGCTGCGCGCCCACATCACCGATCTGGCGCGCGAGCTTGGCCGCCTCGGCGCCTGGGTGCGGCTGCACTATGTCTATCCCTATGTCCATGTCGACGAACTGATGCCGCTGATGGCGGAAGGACTGATCCTTCCCTATCTGGATATCCCGTTCCAGCACGCCTCGCCACGGGTGCTGAAGGCGATGCGCCGCCCCGCCAACGAGGACCGGGTGCTGGAACGCATCCGCAAATGGCGGCAGATCGTGCCCGACCTTACTATCCGCTCGACCTTCATCGCCGGTTTTCCGGGCGAAACCGAGGAAGACTTCCAGCACCTGCTTGGCTGGCTGGACGAAGCGCAACTCGATCGTGTGGGCTGCTTTGCCTATGAACCGGTCGAAGGGGCGGCCGCGAACGGCCTGCCGGGCGCACTGCCGCGCGAGGTGCGGGAGGAACGTCGCGACCGGTTCATGGAAAAGTCGGCGGCAATCTCGGCGGCCAAACTGCAAGCCAAAGTGGGGTGCACCATCGACGTTCTGATCGACGAGGCCGACGGCGAAGGCGGCGCCACCGGGCGCAGCAAGGCCGACGCCCCCGAGATCGACGGCAGGGTGCTGTTGCGCGATGCGCCATCCGCCCGTGTCGGCGAAATCCTGCGGGTGACGATCGAGGACGCCGACGCGTTCGACCTGTTCGGTGTGCCTGCATGACCATCCGGCTGTCGGCCATCGACACACCGGTCGGGCCGATGGCGTTGGCGCACGACGATAACGGCGTTCTCTGGGCCGCCGAGTTTCACGATTCGCCCGAGCGCATGGCGGCAAGCCTTGCGCGCTATGCGATCCGCCCCGCCGGCACTGGCGAAGTGCAGCCGCCCGCGCATATCGCAGCGGCGTTCACGGCCTATTTCGCGGGCGATCTGCATGCGCTTTCGGCGTTGCGCACCGGTGTCGTCGGCAGTGTGTTCGAACGCGCGGTCTGGGCGGAACTGCGCCGCATCCCGCCGGGCGAAACGCGAAGCTATGGCGATATCGCCCGAGAACTGGGGGGTGCCGCATCGGCACGCGGACCGAACGCAAGGGCCGTCGGCACCGCAAATGGCCGCAATCCGCTGGCCATTGTCGTTCCGTGCCATCGTGTTATCGGGGCGGATGGCAGCCTGACCGGCTATGCCGGAGGGCTGGATAAAAAAGCATGGCTTCTGGCCCACGAAGGCTGGAGCCCGTCACAGGGGGGTCTTTTCTGATGGATCTGGCGGCAGCGCAGGCACAGACGCAGGAACAGGAACAGGCACAGGCACAGGCACTGCGCATTCCGTTTCGGCCGATCTTCATTTCCATCGTGTTTCTGGGCAGCTTCCTGCTGTTTCTGGTGCAGCCGCTGGTGGCGCGGCTGGCGCTGCCGGTGCTGGGCGGCGCGCCAAGCGTCTGGAACACGGCGATGCTGTTCTATCAGGCGGCCTTGCTGCTGGGCTATGCCTATGCGCATCTGCTGCAACGCTTCGCGTTCCGCACGCAGGCGATCTGCCACCTGCTGCTGTTCGCCGCTGCTACCCTTACGCTGCCGATCGGCATCCGTGCAATCGGCGGCGCGGAAACCGGCGATGCGGCGGCGGTCTGGCTGCTGAAGCTGCTTGCGGTTTCTATCGGCCCGGTGTTCGTGGCGGTCGCGGCACAGGCGCCGTTGATGCAGGCATGGTTTGCACGATCCGGCGATCCGCACGCGGCAAGCCCCTGGTTCCTGTATGCGGCCTCGAACGCCGGTTCGCTGACCGGGCTTCTTGCCTATCCATTCCTGCTGGAACCGCTGTCCAGCCTGCCGTTCCAGCAGATCCTCTGGTCGTCGGGCTATCTGCTGCTGATGGGGCTGGTCACGCTGGGCGCGCTGGCGGTGCTGCGCACAGGCGCCCGCCCGCCGGCAGTAGCGGCCGACACCGCGACGGAACATGGCAGCAGGCCGGTGACATGGTGGCGGCGCATGCACTGGCTGCTGCTTGCGGCGGTGCCTTCGGGGCTGATGCTTTCCACCACCACCCACATCACCACCGACATCATGGCGATGCCGATGCTGTGGGTGTTGCCGCTTTCGGTTTACCTGATCAGTTTCATTCTGGTGTTCTCGTCGGGTGGGGCAGGCGTTACCCGGATGGCCGTCTGGATGGCGCCGCTGGCGCTGCTGCTGTTCGGCAGCGCGGCCATGCTGGCGGCCGAACAGTCGGCGACGATCTACGGGCTTTCGTCGCTGCTGCTGCTGCTGATCGTGTCGACGGCGCTGCATGGCACCCTGGCCGAAGACCGGCCATCCGCCAGCCGGCTGACCGAATTCTATCTGTGGATGGCGGCCGGCGGTGTGGTAGGCGGTCTGTTTCCGGCGCTCGTCGCGCCGCAGTTGTTCGACTGGGTCTATGAACATCCGATCCTGCTGCTGGCGGCAGCGCTGCTGGTGCCGGCAAAGCCGCTTGGCGCATGGCTTTCGAACTTCTGGGCGGGCGGCAAACGCCCGGCGCGGCTGTTCCAGATCCTTGTGGTGCCGCTGTCGCTGGCGCTTGGCTGGTGGGTCAACAAGCTGTTCGTTCCAGGCGACGGCACCTGGTTCGGCGTTGCCGAACTGGCGCTGCTTGCCGGGCTGGCGCTGGTTTCGATCGGCCGCCGGATCCTGTTCACCTGGGTGCTGGCGATGATCATGCTTGGGCTGGGCGGCTGGAAGCAGATGGAAACCTCGGCCGCCGAAGGCGTGCGCCAGCGCAGCTTCTTCGGCGTTTACACCGTGCAGAACGTCGAGGGCGCCAACATCCGGCGGCTGCTGCACGGCACGACCATGCACGGGGCACAATCGCTGGACCCCGGCAGTGCGCTGGCGCCGCTGACCTATTATGTGCCGGAAAGCGGGGTCGGGCAGGCGATGCGCGCCGCACCCGCGCTGTTCGGGCCGAAAGCGCGGATCGGGGTGATTGGCCTGGGGGCAGGCACATTGAGCTGCTATGCAACCCCGGACGAAGACTGGACGATGTTCGAAATCGACCCGCTGATGGTCGAGATCGCGTCCGACCCGAAACGCTTCACCTTCGTCAGCTCGTGCAAGCCCGATGCCCGCATCGTCGTCGGTGATGCGCGCCTGAAGCTTGCCGACGAACCTGCCGCGCGGTTCGATCTGCTGGCGGTCGACGCCTTTTCGTCGGATGCAATCCCGTTGCACCTGCTGACGCGCGAAGCGTTCGACGCCTATCGCCACACGCTGGCGCCGGGCGGCGTGCTGCTGGTTCACATCTCGAACCGGTTTCTTGATCTGCAACCGGTCGTGGCGGCGATCGCACAAGCCGAAGGCATGGCGGCACGCGTGTTCAGCTACAAGCCGTCCGACGACCTCCGCGCCAAGGGGCATACTGCCTCGGTGTGGATCGCGCTGGCCGCCGACGAGGCGTCGATGCGCGCCTTCACGCAGGCAACGGCCAACCCTGCCGGCTGGCAGAACATGGCCACCCGGCCGGACGTTCCGGCATGGTCCGACGATTTCGCCTCGGTGCTTCCCGTCTTGAAGAGCTTTACCGGACAGCACTAAGGGGAGGGATGCACGCACCTGTCCGCATCGCAGTTCTGGGGGCGTCGGGATATACCGGCGCCGACCTCGTCCGCCTCGCCCTTACGCACCCCGGTGTCGAGATCCTTGGCCTTGCGGCCAACCAGAAGGCCGGCCAGCACATGGCCGACATCTGGCCGCACTTTCGCGCCTATCCGGCGCTGCCGCGCCTAGTCAGGGCCGAGGAACTGCCCTGGGATTCGATCGACGCAGTGTTCGGCTGCCTGCCGCATGCTGCGTCGGCGGAACTGCTGGCGACGATCGATCCGCGAATCCGCATCATCGATCTGTCGGCGGATTTCCGCCTGAACGACGCCGATATCTACGCCCAATGGTATGGTGGCGCCCACCCCGCGCCGCACATGCTGGCCGGTGCGGTCTATGGACTTACCGAAATGGCGCGGGCCGAACTGCCGGCGGCGCGTCTCGTCGCCTGTCCGGGCTGTTATCCGACGGCGGCACTGCTGGCGCTGCTGCCGTTGGCGCAGGCCGGGCTGATCCGGCCATCGAATATCACCATCAACGCACTTTCCGGCGTGTCGGGCGCCGGGCGCAGCTTGAAAGAGGCGAACCTGTTCGCCGAAGTGTCCGAGGCGGTCGCCCCCTATGGCATCGGCCACCACAGGCACATGCCGGAAATCGAGCAGGAACTGAGCAGACGTTTCGGCGCGAATGTCACCATCAGCTTCACGCCGCACCTGCTGCCGATGAACCGGGGGGAACTGGAAACCATCACCGTCGAACTGGCCGAGGGCAGGTCGGCCGCCGACCTGCGGGCCTGTGTCGCGGCCCGCTACGCCGACGAACCGTTCGTGCATCTGCTGCCCGAAGGCGTTGCGCCAGCCACGCGGATGGTCAGGGGCTCGAACCACATGGTGCTGAACGTCTTTGCCGACCGGGTGCCGGGCAGGGCGATCGTGATCGCCGCGATCGACAATCTGGTAAAAGGGTCGTCCGGTCAGGCGCTCCAGAACATGAACCTGATGTTCGGCCTGCCGGAAACGATGGGGCTGGAAGCAGCGCCGCTGTTCCCATGAGCACCGGGCAGATATTCACCACCGAACGGCTGATCCTGCGGCCGTGGACATTGGCCGACCGCGAAGTTCTGGCCGGTTTTTCGCTGGACCCGGTGCTGATGCATCATTTCGGCCGAGCAGAACTATCCGACGACAGCGAGGAACGCCTTGCCCGCATGGAGCGGTTCGACCGCGAGCTTGGTTTCAGCTTCAAGGCGGTGGTGCGCCGATCGGACGGGGCAATCATCGGCAATTGCGGGCTGAAGCCGATCACGCTGGCCAAAGGCGTGTTGCCGCTTGTCCGCCCCGACGAGATCGAGATCGGCTGGCTGCTCAGGCAGGATTGCTGGGGGCAGGGCTATGCCCATGAGGCAGCGCTGCCGATGCTGGACTGGGGGCTTGCCCTTGGCCCGCGCGTAATCGCCATGACGGCGGCATCGAACACTGCCAGCCGCAAGCTTATGGAGCGTCTGGGCATGCACCATCTGCCTGACTGGGATTTCGACCATCCCGACGTTGCGCCCGGCCATTTTGCGCGGCCAAGCGTGATCTACGCCAAGGAACGCGCATGATCCGGACCAGCCGCCTGCTGCTTCGCGCCTTTATCGAGGCCGACCGCGATCCATGGGCGGCGATGAACGCCGACCCCGAAGTGATGCGCCACTTTCCCGGCATCCTGACGCGCGCCGAAGCCGATGCAGTGATCGAGCGGGTGAACGGCAAGATCGCGGCAACCGGGGTTGGCTTCTGGGCGCTTGAACGACAGGAGGACGGGCTGTTTCTGGGCTTTGCCGGGCTGAACCGCATCGCCCATGCCAATCTGCCGATCCACGGCCAATGGGAAGTCGGCTGGCGGCTGCGGCGCGAAGCCTGGGGCCATGGCTACGCAACCGAGGCAGGCGCCGCCGCGCTGGCGCATGGTTTCGGGCAGATGGGGCTGCCGCGCATTCTGGCCTATACCGCCCGCACCAACGAACCGTCGCAGGCGGTGATGCGGCGGCTGGGGATGCTCCATGTGCCGGAGATGGATTTCGATCATCCGCTGTTCGAACAGGGGGCGCCTGCGCGCCGCCACGTCGTCTTTGTGAAGGAGGCCTGATGCCCGTTCATCCCTTTGCCGGGCAGCAGCCCCGGATCGATGCCGACGCCTGGATCGCACCGGGCGCGCAGGTGATCGGCGATGTAGAGATCGGAGCCGGGGCGTCGATCTGGTATAATGTCGTGGTGCGCGGCGACGTGATGCCGATCCGTATCGGCGC
>NZ_DBNHFX010000032.1:0-2686 GCF_057137845.1 Sandaracinobacteroides sp.
GACCCGGTTTCACCAGATCGTGGTCGCCTACCGACGCTCCGCCGATGCTGACGATCAGGTCGGCATCCCGCGCGAGGTCGATTGCACGGGCGATATCTTCCGGCCGGTCGGCAAACAGCCCAAGATCGCGCACTTCGGCCCCCGCCTGCCGCAGATGCGCCGCGATCATCAGCCCGTTGGAACCGATGATCTGCCCCTCTGCCGGGGTTGCGCCGGGCGGAACCAGTTCATCGCCGGTCGAAATCAGGGCGATCCGCGGCTGCCGGTGCACCGAAACCGCGCCAAGGCCCGCCGCCGCCAGCAGCCCGAGCCGCGCCGGGCTGACCAGGTCGCCCGCCCGCGCAATGTGTTCGCCAGCGGCAAAATCCTGCCCGCGCGGTCGGATGTGCGCACCAGCCCGCGACGGGCCGCTGGCCGGAAACGACAGCACACCGCCTTCCAGCACCGCATCTTCCTGCACGGCCACCGTATCTGCGCCTGCCGGCACATAGGATCCGGTGAAAATGCGCGCTGCCTCGTGGGGTTGCAGCACATGGTTCAGCGGCCGCCCCGCCGCCGATTCCCCGATCACCCGGAACGGGCCGGGAAGGTCTGTGTAGCGGATGGCATAGCCATCCATCGCGCTGACGTCGGCGGGGGGCTGGGTCAGCAGCGCAACCGCGTCCTCGGCCAGATAGCGCCCCGAGGCATCGGCAACCGCGACGGTTTCCGCTGCCATCGGCGTTGCCAGAGCCAGCAAACGCCCCAGCGCAACGTCGAAATCCAGAAGCTCAGCCATCGGCGCGCCAGTCCCCCGATTTGCCGCCGCGCTTTTCCAGCAGCCGCACACCCTCGATCACCATCGCCCGGTCCAGCGCCTTCGCCATGTCGTAGAGCGTCAGCAGCGCCACCGACACCGCAGTCAGCGCCTCCATCTCGACGCCGGTCTGCCCGGTGGTGCGCGCGGTTGCCGTGGCGGCAATCTGCCCTTCGCCGAACCGGAAATCCACCGCAACTGCCGACAGCGCGATCGGATGGCAAAGCGGCACCAGTTCCGAGGTGCGCTTCGCTGCCATGATGCCCGCGATCCGTGCCGTCGCCAGCACGTCGCCCTTTTTCACCAGCCCCTCGGCGATCGCGCGCAGCGTTGCGTCGGCCATGCGGATCCTCCCTTCGGCGACGGCGACCCGTTCGGTCAGGGCCTTGCCGCCCACATCCACCATGCGGGCCGCGCCCTCGTCGTCGATATGGGTGAGGCCGGATGTCATCGGCCGGTCAGCAGACGCCTGGTCGCCGCTTCGACATTGGGTTCCTTCATCAACGCCTCTCCGACGAGGAACGTCGAGACGCCGCGCCCAGCGAGCCGCACCAGATCAGCGTGCTGCGTCAGGCCGGATTCAGCAACGAGGATGCGGTCGGCGGGCACCACTGCGGCAAGCCGTTCCGACAGGCCGATGTCAACGGTCTGCGTCTTCAGGTCGCGGTTGTTCACGCCGATCAGCGGCGTCTTCAGCCTGAGCGCCCGCTCCAGTTCCGGTTCGTCATGCACTTCAGCCAGCACGTCGAGGCCGAGGTCCGCCGCCCGCGCCTCGAAATCGGCAAGCTCGGCATCGGTCAGCGCCGAGACAATCAGCAGGATGGCATCGGCGCCCAGCGCCCGCGATTCCGCGATCTGGTAGCGGTCGACGATGAAATCCTTGCGCAGCGCCGGCAGCGACGGCGCGGCATGGCGGGCGAGCGCCAGATAGCTGTCGCGCCCCTGGAAATAAGGCTCGTCCGTCAGCACCGACAGGCAGGCAGCGCCCGCCGCTTCATAGCATTCGGCGATGGCGGCCGGATCGAAGTCGGCGCGAATCAACCCCTTCGACGGGCTTGCCTTCTTGATTTCGGCAATCAGGCCGAACTCGCCCCTCGCCTTTGCGGCGGCAAGGGCAGCGGCAAATCCGCGCGCCGGGCCGTTCGCCTTCAGGTCCAGCAGCGCTTCGGGTTTCACTGCCTTGCGCGCTGCAACATGCGCTCGCTTGGCGTCGAGGATAGGTTGCAATCGGTCAGCCATATCGGATTTTCTCTAGCGGAAGGCGACGAAGCGGGCGAGGCATTCGGCCGCTGCGCCGGAATCGAGTGCCTGTTCGGCAAGGGCCAGCGCATCCGGAAAGCTGCGGCCGGTAACTGTCAGCGCCATCGCCGCGTTCGCAAGCGTGATCGCGCGATAGGCCGGGCGCCCGCGCCCCTGCATCAGCGCCAGCAGTTCGGCGGCGTTCTCGGCGGGTTCTCCGCCGTCGATGTCTTCACGGTCGAACAGGCCGATTCCGGCCGAAACCGGATCGAAATGCTCGTGCTGCATCCGGCCTTCGCGGATCCGGCACAGCGCGCTCGATCCATGCACCGCCACTTCGTCCAGCCCGCCACCGTGCACCGTCAGCACTTCCTCTGCGCCAAGGCTTGCCGCAGCAAGCGCCATCGGCTCCATCCATCTGGGCAGCGGCACGCCGATCATCTGCCGCAGCACGCCCGCCGGATTGGCCAGCGGCCCGACCAGATTGAAGATCGTGCGCCGCCCCAGCGCGCGGCGCACCGGCGCAACGCGCGCCAGCGCCGGGTGGTGGCGCTGGGCGAACACGAACGTCATGCCGGTTTCGAAAAGGCAGGCCTCTACCCGGTCGAGCGGCAGATCGCTTTTCCAGCCCAGAGCTTCCAGCACATCGGC
>NZ_DBNHFX010000033.1:0-1763 GCF_057137845.1 Sandaracinobacteroides sp.
TCGTCGTCGCGCACCGGTACGACCGACAGGCGTGACTGGCGGACAAGCTGGAACTCGGCCAGGGCCGGGTCGGCCTTGATCGCCGCCAGCGTGACTGTCGATTTCAGCGGCCTGACCGGCTGCACGGAAACGGCCACCCACTGGCCGCTCGCGTCGGTTGGGTCGGGGGCTGCTTCGCGGCTGATGCGGCAGATGCCGACGATTTCCTTGCCCACGTTCGAATGGTAGAAAAACGCTTCATCGCCAAGCTGCATTGCCCGCAGGTTCAGCCGCGCCGCGTTGTTGCGCACCCCGTCCCAGATGGTTTCGCCGTCTGCGACCAGCCTGTCCCAGCTATACACATCGGGTTCGGATTTCAGCAGCCAGCGGTTCATGCTGCGTGTTTTCCTTCCTGCAGGGCAGCGCAGGCGCGCCAGATCTTTTCGGGCGTCGCCGGCATCTCGATCCTCGTGCCTTGCAGGGCGTCGGAAATGGCGCTCATGATCGCCGGCATCGCGCCGATCGTTCCGGCCTCGCCGCAGCCCTTCGAACCAAGCGGGTTCGACGGCGTCGGCGAGGGCAGGGTGTCGAACGCGATGTTGTGCGGCATGTCGGCGGCGCGCGGTAGCCCGTAATCCATGAAGCTACCGGTCAGCAGTTGGGCTGCATCGTCATAGACGACGACTTCGCTGATTGCCTGCCCCAGCCCCTGCGCCACGCCGCCCTGTATCTGCCCCAGCAGCAGCCGCGGGTTCACGACCGTGCCGAAATCGTCGACCACGGTGTAGCGGGTCACCTCGACGCCGCCGGTTTCGGGATCGATTTCCACTTCGGCGACATGGCAGCCGTTGGGGAAGGTCGGCCTTGGCTCTCCGGGGGCATAGTGTGAACGTGCGTCAAGCGCGCCGGGGTGCCGGGTGGCCAGCTCTCCGATCGAAAGCGTTGCGTTCGATGCGCGGGCACGGAACAGCCCGTCGGCATAATCCACTTCGCCGCCAAGGTCGGCGCGGGCAAGTTCCGCGCCGCGCGTGATCAGTTCACCGGCTGCCAGCAGGCAGGCCGCGCCGCCGGTGACCATCGAACGCGAACCGCCGGTGCCGTTACCGCGATCGAGCCGGGCGGTATCGCCCTGCACGATGCGGATCTGCTGCATGGGTACGCCCAGCCGTTCGGCAAGGACCTGCGCATAGCTGGTTTCATGCCCCTGCCCGTTGGACTGGGTGCCGACCGCCACTTCGATGGTGCCGTCGGCTTCGACGCGGACATCGGCATATTCATCCGACGAGCCGCCGCCGGCGATCTCGACATAGTAGGAAACGCCGCGCCCGGCCCGCAGCCCGCGCTGGCGGGCGTTTTCGCAGCGCGCCGGGAAGCCCGCCCAGTCGGCCTGACGCAACGCCTGGTCGAGCACGCCGGGGAAGTTGCCGGTGTCGAAGGTCAGCCCAAGCCCGTTCGCGTGCGGAAGCTCGTCGGTGCGGAGCAGGTTGCGGCGGCGGATTTCGTCGGGGGCGATCGCCAGTTCGCGGGCCGCCTGGTCCATCGCCCGCTCCATCAGATAGGCGGCTTCCGGGCGGCCTGCGCCGCGATAGGCGTCGACCGGCGTGGTGTTGGTAATGACGCCGTGCACGGCGTTGTGGATCGCCGGCACACGATAGACCCCGCCCATGATCCGGCCGCCCGCCATCGTCTGGATCGTCGGGCCGAACTGCGCCTGATAGGCGCCGAGTTCGGACCATGTCTCGACCTTGAGGGCAAGGATATGCCCCGCCGCATCGAGGGCGAGT